>NZ_SJPY01000003.1:600000-807746 GCF_007860185.1 Novipirellula aureliae | reverse complement strand
CATTGAGATTGCAGTAGAATTCATGAGGCTTCTTTCGCATGTATTGTCGAACCACGATGTCCAAATTGTTGGTTACGACCATTAACACCAAGTGAGCGAATCCTCGTGATTCAGCTCGTTTATTACATCGAGAGAAGCCATTTTCGTTTAAAAATCCAATCAGTCCACCTAAGAGTATGTGCAACGGAGCACGCGAGTCGGGCGGTTTAGAAGTTGAAAATCTTTCGCGCGTGCCGGGTGACGCGTGACGTTCTGGCATCAAATCGTACTCGTACTCAGGGCGCAGCCCGGTACTCGTACTCCTACTCGAAACGAACCATGATGACCGAACCCGTCTTCGACCACGACCGACTCGACGTTTATCGCCTCGCGATCGATTACGTCGCATTGTCGTTCAACGTCACCGGATCGCTGGACGGTCTTCATCGCCACGCCCGAGACCAATGGCTACGCGCCGCGCAATCGATTCCGCTGAACATCGCTGAGGGCAACGGCAAACGTAGCCTCAAGGATCGCAATCGCTTTCTCGACATTGCCCGTGGATCGGCATTGGAATGTGCTGCCATTGAGGATGTGCTTGCCGCGACCGAAGGATTGAACGACGCACGTCATCGCGAACTCAAATCACTGCTCAAGCGGATCGTATCGATGCTCACTCGTCTGATAGCTCGCGGCGAATCGGTGTCCGAGTCGCCCGTCGAGTACGAGTACGAGTACCGCGAGGCTGAGTACGAGTACGATGGCGTGGACGAGCCAGAACCATCGATTGCACCGGAGTCGGCCACGACGTCTTGCGGAATACCAAAACCAATCGGGCCGACCCGGTGAATCGCCGACGTTCGCTGGACTAAATGGATGATCGAACCTCGTTCGGACTTGAGTCCTCGATCCGAGCGTCCACCGCTTGATGCTCCATTTTGGATGCACGCGGTGGTCCCCTTCGCCAGCCTCTTCGCCAAACGACTTCGTCGTCAGTACGATGTCCGCGTCGAGAGATCCGGTTTACTGCTCCAATCTGCACTGGAGTGTGCCAACCGACAACAACTTGAAGAACTGCTTGGGCAACCCCGCTATGCGATGCTTGGCGATCACTATGGGACATCGGATTCGGTGGACGGCCCAATCTCGGGCCCAGATCTTGTCGAGATCTATGAACGCGATGGTTGCATGGTCGAGGTCTGGTTCAAAGACGGAAAATGGATGACAATGAATGGCATGGCGTTTCCAACCAACTGGGAATTCCTTTCCGGTGCAATGAACGCCAGCGAACCATGAAATCGCTTTACGCTTGCTTGTGCACGGGAGGACGGGAGTCGCGTTTTTTGTCGACAGATACCTTCACAGCTGGATGCATCGACTCATACCTTTCGTCCAAGACGAAACTACCACCGCAAAAGGTTGCCATACTGCGTGAATGCAGCGACGACCTCAAAACTGCGCTGTCGGCCAATTTGCCATCGGACGTTCGCGTCTATTTTTCTCAACTACAGGCGATTGCAGAGCTGGTAATTTCTGACCACGCATCTCGTGATTGATGCACGGACGGTTGCTGCAAAAAGTTGCTTCGCTCGTTATACTGTCTTTTCCGTTAGGAGGTACTCGGCGTAGCTGCATACCCGACGTAGCTGCATACCCGACCAAATATGATTTGCGGCGGATCTCCAAGCGGTGGACGGGAGTCGCCACGACGACTCACGGCAATCTAAACGTTTTTTTTGTCCGACCACGTTATCCCAAACGTTCGTCGTCTCATCTTTATCTGCATGAACGAACCACAAGCGAAAGCACGCGAGAACTGAATGCATCCATTTGTCGAGACGATCAGCATTGCGGGCGGAATTGCCGCAGCCATCGTTGGTGCGGTCGTTCTGCTGACACTGTTCTATCGCGGACTATCGTGGATTACTGGCGGCGAGAAGCCGGATACAATCGCAGTACGCGGTGTTCTGAAGAAAGACACGCTCGCGACAGTTCACGTTGCTGGCCGAAAACCGTTCGAACGTGTACGATTTATCGGGTTCACAAACTCCCAATCGATGAAGACTCATCTTCCATGGGAATTGAATGGTATGGTCATCTTTGAAGACGAGGCCAGCACTCGCTTCTTGGTCCGGGCCAAAGACATTAAAATGATCATCGTGCCGCCGAATGGTGAACATGGAGATCAATTTCCAGCAACGGAATCGGATGCGTAAACGACGCTCGTAACCGACAACCCACATATCCACACGGCGACGAACAATGCGGTGAACGGGAGTCACCGATGACGCGGGTTGTAAAATCATAGTTTTTTGGCGGCGGCCCCGTTACCGCCAGCGTTCGTTGGATGATGACAGTTTCTCCCGCTGACAGAATTGCAGTTCGACCGCCACGCATCTTTCTTTGGTGCTTCGGTATCTGCGCGGCCATCGGATTGTTGGGCGGTGTTACTTGGAGCATTTTTGCCGATCTCAACCCCGATCTGATCTATCATCTCGACAAGGGCCATATCGAAGTGATGGTGTGTTTGTCTCTCGGTGCGATTGTTGGGGCGGTTCTTGGCATCATCGTTGATGGTGTGTGCACGATTCTTCGATTTGTTAAGCATCGTACCGCAATCGCTCAATCACTTGATGAAACGCGTATACTCGAATAGAAACTCAATCGTCCGCCCACGGTGACGGGTGACGTTATTTGCTCAAAAACTCGTGAAATGAACGCTGCCACCCCATACGAAAGCTCTGCAGTACAGAGCCGCGACGATGCCTACACATGTGTGCCGCGCGCGACCTGGATTTGGGTCACGGCGGGGGGCATTAGCGGTGCCGCCGCTCCAATTATCTTTGTGGTCCATCTACTCTATCGCAATTCGGCTTTTACGGCTGCATCGCCTCCAGAGCATGGTCTCTGCGGAGTGGGTAGGTATGCAGTGATCATCGGCAGTATTATCATCGTAATTGTCGGTCTGCCTGTTTGTGGATTGCTGGGTAGCTTTGTCGGATGGTTGGCTTCGAAGGTGAGGATTTAGCTTGGAAGTTGATTTTTTTGGAACGATTGTTCGCGTAGGCACGCAATTCATTGGATCCGCAAATAGCCATGCGGTGAACGGGAGCCTCCGATGACGCGGGTTTTGAAATCATAGTTTTTTGGCGGCGGCCCCGTTACCGCTGCCGTTATCTCGCTCGGATGAACTCCCATGTGTTGCTTCTCCCAACCCGTCATCTCCGTGAACAACACGCAGATCTTCGCTCGGCTTAGCGGCACGAGCACGCAGTTCTTGGCGTACCAAATGAATTACGAATCGCGCGAGCAAAACGCGATGATTCTTCCTCTTCCAGTCAAACAACCGGCCAACGCTGAAACGCTCAACTTCATTAACTTGAAGGAATACGAAGCATTCTTCGACGACTTGTCGGATGGATTTCCATTCCATTCACCGCCGAGCATCGGCTGTTCTGCTCCCTTCGATCCCACGTCTCGCCACGAACTCGAGGTGGTCGAGGTCGGCAACTACATCGCTTCGTTCGTGCCAACCATAGCGGACTTCGATCGCCTTGACTCCCAGTTCACCTTGCCAAATGAGATATGGGCAAGTATCCCCGAATACAAAAACTTTGGATTTGCTGTATTCCAGTTGGCAGCTGGATTGTTGAAACCGCACCCGATGGCCTTCGAGTTTCAATCTGCAACCGACGACCTATTCTTTCCAACGGTGCACATTCATGACGGTGAAGTTCACGATTCCGAGGACTTCGATCATGTCTTATATATGCAACACGCAGGATTGGACAGCAAGGTGTATGCCTATGAAAACTCTTATGTTGAAGATCAATCGACGGGCTTGATACGATCAAAATACGTTGCATCTCATTTTTGCAACCTCGATAAAACTGCCGAAATCATCGACGAAAATCTCTTGGTCCATCGAAAAATCATGAGAGGCAACCTAATAAACTCAGATACAATTTTCGCTATTGCGGGCGATCCGCTTAACCCTTCACTCAACTTTAGACCATGGTTGTCTTTTACTCCTTGGCTCATCGTTCTCGCTGGGATAGGCTGGTTCTTCAATCGTAGAGCAAAGCTCAAGAAGTTGCGTGAAACGAAACCGGCACAATATGACAGCGAAGGCGCGACATAACCAAGCGATCAACCGAAGTCGCTGAGTCGTCGTCTTTGCCAATAGAAAATCAATCGCCGCGACTCGGTTATCGCCAACGATTCGCCGACTGAAGAGTGAAGCGGTCCCTTTCCCATGGTCAATCTGGAGTTCAAAATGCCTCGAAATCTTTGGACGCTATTCAGTGTTCTTGTAGCTTGTGCTTGGATCTTCCCCGTGTCGGTCATCGGTGACGAATCGCCAAATGGGAAGGTTTCCGAGATCGTGGCGTTCTGTGAGAGGTTTCGCACAGAATTCCAGCCCACCGTGCTGAAAACATTTCGAATCGATCCTGATTCCAAGAGACGAGTAGCTCCAGATGCATCGAGCACGTCGTACTTTTCGTTCGATGGTTGCGTGTCTGGAGACAAGCTATCTATTGTCGGGGAAAATTCTTCATATATGTTCAAATTGCGGAGAGAGAGTGTTGATGATCATTGGTCGCTCTACAAGTCTCGTTCAAAAGAATTTGCATCGGAGAATGTGGGCGAGTGTGCGCCAGTGCAGGATTCCGTCATTCTTGCGAGGCAACTGCAGCATGAACCACTGAATGTAAATCACCTTCCGCTTGACGTCTTATTGACCCAACAAGGGACAATAATCGAAGAATGGAACGAGCGGAAGAATGGACAACTTGAAGTCAAGGTTAGCATCAATGATTCCAAGTCGGAAACAGACGATGGGCTCCCGATCATATTTGAGCAGATAACGATTCAGTTCCATCCTCGTGAAACGGGCTGGATTCCAATGCAGTACGAAGGGATTACTTCGGGTGGGGTGAAGCTTGGGACAACTCGCAGCGACGTAAGACAGGTCCTGGGCGCTATGATTCCAACGAAATCCACTTCCTATATTGAACGACCGGACGGATCGAGGACCGAATTGAGAGCGTTTGAATTCGCTTGGTTTGACTCCCCTGTGCCCCGTGAACGATTCCACCTACCTGCTTACGGGCTTCACTATGTGAACCTAAATGGGAAATGAGGTGAATGGTGACCGCATTTGCCCCTTTGAAATCAATCCTGACAGAATGTCGATGCGTCGGGGCTATGTGATCCTGCGTGGATCCAAACCGGTTGGCGGGATCGTTACAGTCATGAGTTGATGGACCAAGCCAACCCGCACACACCCTTGCATTGCATTCAATTTGTCAACCGACGAAACAATCGATATGACTCGGCTGCCGTGACCAGTGTTTTCCCCACCACAAAATGCGGCGAACCATCCGATAAACCGTGGTCGGCCAATAGCGTTTACTCTGTGTCAGCGTTACGATGGCCGACGCGGTGATCGTCGGCGCTCCCCAACGGATGAATCCAGACTTGAACGCTACCACGATTCTTGCTAACTCCTCTGGCTGATCTCCACCGCACTACGATTCAATGGTAATACTGTGAAAACCAAAACCACTCTCTTCGCAATCGTTGTTTTCCTATTGCCTGCTTGGTGGCTGTTCAGCATGGCGACTGCAAATGATCGCATCCCCACCCGATTTTCGAGCAGGAGTGAACAAGGGGAACCGCTGCCTTCTCCGGTCAAAATCAAATTTAAACTCAGTGAATCCATCGCCCTGCCAGACATTACGAACGGCAAACTGCCTGAAGGGCGTTCGATCGAGTACGCCGAATCTTCAATCACTGTCGATACCGATGGGCTGAACCTACTTGAGTTGAAACTTAAAGACGGCCGAAAGGTCACATTTGAATTTCGCGTCAAACCATGACTTTTGGCCCGCGAATGGACGGGCTTTGAACGGACGGGCTTTGAATGGACGGGCTTTGAATGGACGGGCTTTGAATGGACGGGCTTTGAGCGTGTAACAGACGACTTCGACCTGCCGCAGCGTGCAGTCGCGACTGAGTGAATCGAATACGACGGGGAACCAAGTGTTGCCACGGAGCCATTAGAATGAATGCGGGTGACCATAAGGCCGCGAGTCAATTTTTTCGAAATGGTGGGTCGTTTGCGCGGCCTCGCTGAACCCTGCCGTTATCCGACTCAAGAATGGACCGCAATGTCTGAACACTCCGTCATCATCCGATTCAAATACGAATCCACGAACCTTAAGGCGCTACACGACCTGGAGGATCAACTCTCGGAGGCAATCGAAGAAGCTGGTGAGGGTGAATGCGATGGTCACGATATCACGCCGGACATGCGTGATGCGACGATCTATCTGTATGGCCCTGACGCGGAGCTCCTGTACGTGGCTGCAAAGCAAGTGCTACAACAATCAGACTGTGTGAAGAGGGCTGTCGCCACGCTACGATTTGGTCCCGCCGAGGATGGCGTACCCGAGCGTGTTGAAACACTCGAATAGGCGTGGCACGGCAGCGGGACTCGATGATTCGACGATTTGCTGCGGTCGATGCGTTTGGTAGAATTTTAGTCAACGCCGATCGCCATGGCGGGTGACTACCCGCTGCGAAAGCGGCGAACAATGACATGCTTGGAAGGACGGATTGCGGCATTCGTTGCAGTGGATCAACAAGGTCCGTTCCCCGTGATGTCCGCCGTTCGTCGGACTGCGCATTAACCGCTTGATCGATACTTACAATCCCGCGAAGCCCTTCAAATGGAGCAAATCAGTGAATTTCAGTCTTCGATCCAACGACGGATCTTGCAGTACATGTCTGTCTCGTGTCCTGGTGTTGCTCGTTTTGTGGTCACTCTTTTCTATCAACGTTTCCGCCATCGCGAATGGACAGGACGCGGTAGAAACCGAAGCATTTGCCAAAGCGATTAAGGATCTGAATGATGGCTCGGCAAAGGTTCGTGACGCTGCGGCAAGCAAGCTCGGGCAGTTGAGGCTCAATCCGAAAGTTTCCGTTCTTGCGTTGACCTTAGCCCTGAAAGACGACGACATGCGAGTCCGTTCTAGCGCGGCTCAGTCCCTTGGTAAGTTTGGAGGAGATGCGAAGTTTGCGGCGGCCTTCCTCATTCAAGCAGTGGAGAAGATCAACCGTAGGCGTGATGCAGTTGGCGATAGCGTCGAGGCTAAAGCCGCGTACCCTGCTGCCCAGGACGTAATCTCGGATGGTTTTACATTTACGAGCAAGGAGACACTTTTCCTTTCCCACTGCATTGACGCACTCGGCAAAATTGAGGCCGATCCGGACACCGTCGTGCCAGTCCTCATGCACGCACTGAAGAACGACGATGAAGTGGTTCGAGCAGCTGCGGCATTTGCCATGGGGAACATTGGGGCAGACGCAAAGGACGCGATCACTCCACTCATCGCAGCGCTTAGGGACGAGAGCCCGGCAGTTCGACTTAGGGCAACGACGGCCTTTTGGAATTTTGGGCCGGTGGCATCCTCGGCGGTTCCCGCCCTCACCAAGTCTCTGGAAGATGATAGCATAATGGTTCGGATACGAGCAGCGGTTGCACTCCACAAGGTTGCCCCCGAAGGGCCCAACGAAGCAGCCGTCCAAGCATTAATCGATACAATGGGCGACCATGATTGGCGTTTCCGTAAAGAGGCTACCTACGCGTTTACCAAGATCGATCCGGATAAGGTAACGCCGGACGCGGTTGCCGCGCTGCGCGATGCCCAAACCGATGCACACGAGCAGGTCCGCGATATAGCCACCCTGACGCTGCGACAGATTGGATCCTTAAAAACGGCGGATGATCAATCGAAGTAGCCAGCCAAGTAAGCAGGACCAACCACCGCACTCCCGCCGCCTGCAGTGATTTGCACAACCTAAGCGACTTTGTCGTCCGGTCAATGAACGCGAATGAAAGAGAGCGAGCATCCTCGGCATCCCCATCACAAGTCACCCGCGACAAACCAGCGGATGCACCGGAGCGGGTCACGTCATCAAACGGAAGTTCCAATCTTTCCCGGCCCGCCCCGTGAATCGTAGCGTTGTTGGACTGAAACCAAAACCTGAACTTACCTCGAAATGTGGTGCCGCAATGAATCGCTTCCCTCTGGCCTGATTGTTTTGATTGCGTTGACGCCTTGCACTGGCCTCGCCGACACGCCGGTTCCCCCAGGGCACTCAACCGTCCACATCGTCTTCATCTCATCGCATACGCCTATGAGGATGGACGGCCAGCAGACAATGGCTCAGGTAGGCAACGCCGTTGTGCCTGTTGACGCGATTCGTCCAATCAGCATTTCCATTGATGGCAAGTTCGTGGGGCATGCGATGGTTGGGGTGTGGGACATTCAGCCCGTCTTCGTTCTTCCCGAGGGGCTTCACAAATTTGGATTTGCGATCGACGGCATAGATCCGGTATCGATTGACATCACCGTACTTGGTACTGGTTCCAAGCAATACCTGGTTGCAAAATTTCCTGCTGACGACAAGCAGGCTTCGGTCTCGGGCACGCGTGCTGATGGGGCAAGTTCCGGGCCGTTCGACAACTGACGGCGAATAACCATGAAAGTGGCACGTCCGGATCTGAGAGGGGGGCGAGGGTCAATCCGGCAAGGTTCGAATCTTGTGACACCACAAGCGGGAAACCGGTGGCAAGCAGTGAACACAAAGTGTAATCTAAACCAAAGTGACCCTGATCTACTCGCCCGCAGTCGGGCACGACGGTTGGCGGTCATCGAAGCGTTTACTCTGGCCGACGCGGTTATCGCTGGCGTTCTGGCACGAAGTGACAACGTACTCGTACTCAGACGCCAGCCGGTAATCGTACTCCTACTCGAATCGGGGTACCGATGACCGAGCCAATCTTCGACCACGATCGACTCGACGTTTATCGTCTCTCCATCGAATACGTTGCATCGTCGTTCACCATTGCAAAGGATCTCAATGGTTTCCATCGTCATGCCCGCGACCTGAACGCCATCGCCAAGGGAAGCAAATGTTGCATCGGATCGCGTCAATGTTGACGCGGTGGATTGCACGCTCGGAGGTCGTCGCCGAGGCTGCGACTGAGTACAATACTGGGGTCGAGTACGAGTACGAGTACCGCGTTGCTGAGTACGAGTACGATGAAGTCAGGAAGTCAGGAAGTCAGGAAGTCAGGAAGTCAGAACCAGGCCGCGCACCGAAGGACGGCTACCGTTCGCCGAATTCGTGCCAATTGGCTGACTCGGAATTTGTCTGCATTTGTCTGCGATGTAGTGTCCAAAGGTGAGGGCAAGGCGATCAGTTGATGGCGTCGATACCGGGAAGATTGTTAAAATGCTGCCACCGGACTACAGGTTCTTTCAATTATGGAGCATCATGATGACAGCTAGGTTCGTGGCGACGATTCTTGGCGTACTACTGACGCCCTCTGTCTTGCCGGCCCAAAACGATTCAGAGCAATTTTCAACGCGGTTGCAGCGTGATGACAAGAATGGTGATGGCAAGTTGACGAAAGCCGAGTTTACTGGGCCGAATCGGTTGTTCCAGCGGCTCGATGGGGATGGTGACGGACAGTTGATCCTGAAAGACGCGGCAAAGAAGCTGAAGGAAATGCGGGCAAGAGTCGGCGAGATGCCTCGACAGGGTTTCGGGGGGGCTGCGAATAGAACGCAACTGGAAGCTGCCCGCCCACGGGTACCGGGCGTCCGTCCTGAACGGAGAAGTCAGGTAAGACCGGACCATGAAAATGTGCGGTACGGTGAGCATGAACGGCATGTTTTTGATATTTTCCAGGCCGAAACGGAAGATGAAAAACCTGCGCCGTGCATGATCTGGATTCATGGCGGGGGATTCAGGAGGGGAGACAAGTCTGAAGGAAGCTTGTTCGCAAGATTCTTGACAAAGAATGGGATTCATTTTGTGGCCCTCAATTATCGCTTGAGTCACCACGCGATCGCCCCGGCTTGTTTCCATGACTGTGCCAGGGCACTGCAGTTCATTCGGCGAAATGCAGAAAAATGGAACATTGATAAATCACGAATTGCTGTTGGAGGCGGTTCGGCCGGTGCCGGTCTAGCGCAGTGGCTTGCTTTTAGTCCGGACCGTGCAGATCCAGCGGCGAAAGACCCAGTCATGCGTGAATCGACCCAGATATCGGCCCTGGTCTTGTTTAATGCGCAGACGACCTACGATTTCCGCTGGATCAAGGAACACATTCCCGGTGAAGCCTGGCGGGGCGAAGGTTTGCAGGAGCTGTTTGGTTACACCATCGAGAGCGTTGATGAAATCGGGGTCGAGAGATACCAACTAATCGAAGAGTGCTCCCCAATGCACCATTTCAGTCGAGACGCCCCGCCCATGCTGTTCTTCTACCGGAGGTCGAAAGATCCGAAGATTGCAGAGCAAAACGCGATGGACGGAATCCATCATCCAATCTTTGGCCTTGAGCTGAAGAAGCTTGCGGATGAATTGGGTCTTGAATGCGATTTGTTTACCGTTGAGAACGAGAAGGATCTTGCTTTCTACAATAGAAGGTGGGATTACGCGATCAAATTCTTAAGAAAGAATTTGCAGATGGAATAGCTCGGTCGAGGGAGGTCAGTGTGCGTCGTTTGAGCACGACCTATTGGTTCGGCGAATCATAGGATGCACGGGAGCCGGTACTCATACTCCTACTCGAACCGGGGTACCAATGACCGAGCCAATCTTCGACCACGATCGACTCGACGTTTATCGTCTCTCCATCGAATACGTTGCATCGTCGTTCACCATTGCAAAGGATCTCAATGGTTTCCATCGTCATGCCCGCGACCTGAACGCCATCGCCAAGGGAAACAAATGTTGCATCGGATCGCGTCAATGTTGACGCGGTGGATTGCACGCTCGGAGGTCGTCGCCGAGGCTGCGACTGAGTACAATGCTGGGGTCGAGTACGAGTACCGCGTTGCTGAGTACGAGTACGAGTACGATGAAGTCAGGAAGTCAGGAAGTCAGGAAGTCAGGAAGTCAGAACCATGTCGTCGCTTTACGCTTGCTTGTCAAGCGTCCTAGCCTGGATGATTCATGGGCTTGCAAATTGTTTTGCTAACGTCTACGCCTTCAAGCGTTTACGTTCATTGCTCGAAAAACAGTCTGCGTATTAGCCGTTTTGGCGTTAGCGGCCTGTCGATTTAATCGGTTTGACTCGACTGATTGTTTAACGCCAAGCCATAGGCGACCGCTTTTGGAAAAGCTGACGCCTTCGGCTAAGCGTTAAACGATTCAATCGACAGCCCGTTAGCCACGGTTCACACGGCAAATCACGCAGCCGTGGCTATCGGCCTGTCGATTTAATCGGTTTGACTCGACTTATTGTTTAACGCCAAGCCGTAGGCGACCGCTTTTGGAAAAGCTGACGCCTTCGGCTAAGCGTTAAACGATTAAATCAGCAGGCCGCTATCGCCAAAACGGCTAATGAATCATCCGGGCTAGCGGCAAGCGAGCCGATCCTTCGAGCTCGCGTTAGGCCGTTGAAGCTCGGACCATGCTTGAACTTGGAGTTGACTCCTCTCCTTTTTACGCGCCACTTTGTGTGAACCGGAGCACGGCTTGCCCGCGTTTTGCGATTGAATACCTAATCTTCCCGGCCCGCTGACGGGCAACGTTATGCGTCTACAGGCTAAACCGTTCTGAAATGCCAAAACGAATTGAACGCACCGGATCGACTAACCTCACCGACTCCGAGCTGCTAATCCTAGACAAAGTCGCAATGTTGGGCGGCGTCCGCTCAATGTATTACAACGACATCTTCCCATATCAATTCAACTACCCCGAACACGGGCTCAATGACGAAGTGCTCGTCGCAACATTGGATCGACTTGAATCCGATGGAGTCATCACTGGTGAGTCAACCAAAAATCGGCATGGCAAACCAGATCGAACGATCCGCGTGACTAGACACGGTGGTTTAATTTGGGAATCGGAACGAAAACCGGATTGGACTCGATACCTTACCGATGCTTACGGTTCATCGCGTCTCGATTCAGAACGCCATCGCGTGACGATTTTTGGACATTCACGCCCGATATGTCATTCTTTTTTTGATGCGGGCGTTCAATCTGGATTTCTTGACTATCGCGGTGGCCGAATTGCAACCGCATTTGGAAAACGGAATCTGATATACTGGCGTCCAATCGAAAAGGTATTCATGCTGTCTGCTTGGGTTGAATCGTGGCATTTGGCGACGGACTGGAATCACTTCGAAATGAAACGTTGCTGGTGGCGATTTGCAGACGAAATCGGAAAACTCTGGGGCTGGTCACCGGCGCAAATCGACGCATGAAAAAACATTGCCCCCGAGTCGCGAAGTCGGGGCGTTTTCAAATGGACAATCACCTTTCGCGCCTGGGTGAATGTAGACGTGATCCGATGGAACAATGCAGATGACTGACGACGATCTTACACGTATCGAGCAAGCGTTCGGTGTTCAATTGCCACATGGCTACCGGCAGCTACTGAAATCTCCACCCCGTCTTCTGGTTGCGTTGATGGAGGCATTTGCGAAAGAGGAGACCGAATTGGAGATTCCCATCTATTTGAAAGCTGATGTTGTTGTTGCTGCAAACGAAGAAGTTCGTGATCCAGAAATGGTCTTTGGTCCAGACGAGGAGCCGTGGGATCGTGAACTTTTTGTCATTGGCGGCGACTGCGGCGGAAACCGCTACTGCATAAAGCCAAATTCTGGATCGTCTACCGTTTACGAATGGGATCATTCCGGTGACTGTGACCTCGAGGTTTATGGTGAGACAATTCCCCGCTACGTTGAGCGTTGGTTCGCAGAACTCGGCGAACTCGCAGCAATGGACTGCCGTGAAGACACGACCGAGTGATCGGATCACCAAGCGATGAACGCGGAGTGGCCGACAATGCGTTTTCAAATGGAAGATGAACCGCGGCCACTCGGTTATCTCAACCGTTCGCAGCCTAGGTGAATCCATGTTTCGACTCACACTACGGTTGGCCACTTTATGTGCATGCTGCTGTTTGGCGCGCAGGACGCCAACGTGGATGCTAGACGACCGTCGCTGGCAATCCTCGCGCCCGCGACTGGCGTTTCCGTTCAGCAACTTGCAAATGAGAAGACTACCTGCCCAACACCAGCTATAGCTTCCCCTACGATTGGTCTCACAGTCGTTGATCGGACGGACAACCACCCGATCAACCGCAGTCGGTCACGAGCGTTTAAACTACTTATTACATCAAACTGACCGATGCGGTTACCCCCCCGCGAAGCGTTCCCCCAGGGCATCGATGAACGACTCTCGAAGATTGCAGCGGAACTGGGACGCTCGTTCCCGCCGCGCGGGGCCCCTGCGGCGATCAACGCTAGCCCGGATGATTCATGGACTTGCAAATTGTTTTGCTAACGTCTACGCCTTCAAGCGTTTACGTTCATTGCTCGAAAAACAGTCTGCGTATTAGCCGTTTTGGCGTTAGCGGCCTGCTGATTTAGTCGGTTTGACTCGACTGATTGTTTAACGCCAAGCCATAGGCGACCGCTTATAGAAAAGCTGACGCCTTCGGCTAAGCGTTAAACGATTAAATCGGCAGGCCGCTATCGCCAAAACGGCTAATGAATCATCCGGGCTAGACAAACGGCATGCCTCTTCGCTATCTCGAAAGCCAATCGAACCGACTCTGCCATACAAGCGATCCGGGCATTGTTCTTGTAGGCTGTCTTCAAGGAGCTTTTACGACGCCGACCCGGCAATAAACCGTGATGACGTTTGAGATGATGGCTCCCCACCGCATTTTGGGAGGGCGAAAAATGATGCAATCAGCGAAAAACGATCATTTTTCATTTTATTTTGAATGCCGCGCAAGATCGTCGTCCTTTGATCCGTGATACCCTATAGCACAGGATATCTTCTTAAATAATGGTTGTTTGCGGATAAGCGTTTTGAATTCCGATCCCACGACTCGCCCCAGTTTGCTCGTGCGATTGCAAAATTCGCGTGACGAGCACGCTTGGGCTGAATTCACGGCGATCTACGAACCGGTGATCTACCGTATGACCCGCCGCAGAGGATTGCAAGACGCTGACGCCCGAGAGATTGTCCAGGAGGTATTGTTGTCGATCACAGCCGCGATCGAGCGATTCGACGTCGACGACCCTGGGTCGTTTCGTGGTTGGCTCAGCCGCATCACACGAAACGCCACCATCGACCGACTTCGACAACAATCCGCTCGGGCCGAAACGATTGGCTCCAGTGGTGTCGCGAGACTACTCGACGAAATCGTGGCCAACGAGAGGCTTGAAGATGAGTTTGAAAACGATCGGCGACGACAACTGTTCCGCTGGGCCGCATCGGAAGTTCGCCGCCGTACCGGAGAGCTAAACTGGATGGCATTCTGGAGAACGTCCGTCGACGGCTGCACCGTCGCGGATGTCGCCAAAGAATTGGGGATCGGTGAAGGGGCCGTCTATGTGGCTCGCTGCCGAATTTTGAAACGAATCCGAGAATTGGTGCATAACCGACTAAGCGAATGATTGCAAAAGCCAACCCTCACTACGAAGACGAAACATTGCAAGAACTGCTTGACGAGGTGCTGCCTCCAGCGCAAGTCGACGTGGTCGAGAAACACCTCGCAAACTGCGAAACGTGCCGCAATCGATTGGAACAGTTGGCTGGCGAAAAGCCTTGGTGGGAAGAAACCGTCAATGTACTTTCCAGTCGAACGGAGCCACACGACAGTCAGTCAAGCGAACGACTTGATGCCTCCCTTGATGCATCTCTCGATTGGATCCGTCCACTATTTGATCGGCCGTCTGAAAATGGAATCGGACAAATCCACGATTACGTGGTCGATGGCGTGATCGGCCAAGGAGGCATGGGGGTGGTGCTTCGCGGGACCGATTGCGACTTGAATCGACCCGTTGCGATCAAGGTTTTGTCGCCTCATTTGGCGGGTGTCGGGGCTGCTCGAGAAAGATTCATGCGCGAAGCTAAAGCGGCTGCGGCGATTGTCCATCCCTCGATCGTGCCCATTTACAGCGTCGTGACGACTGCCCGTTTGCCCTACATTGTCATGCCCTTGATTCAAGGCGGCAATTTGCAACAGCGAATCGATCGCGAAGGTCCACTGCCGCTCGACGAAGTGCTTAGCATTGGTCTTCAGATCGCAGAAGGTTTGTCAGCCGCCCATCGCCAGGGGGTCATCCATCGTGACATCAAACCAGCGAACATCTTGATCGAGGAAGGAAATGGCTGCGTCTTGATCAGCGACTTTGGATTGGCAAGAGTGCTTGATGATGCCACGATCACGAAGAGCGGCATGATCGCTGGCACTCCGCAATTCATGAGCCCCGAGCAAGCAAAAGGCGAAGCCGTTGACGCCCGCAGCGATGTGTTCAGTCTCGGTAGCGTCCTGTATACACTCGCGACCGGTCGTCCACCGTTTCGAGCGGAGAGCCCCTTGGCGGTACTTCGCCGGATTTCCGAGTCAAAACCACGATCCATTTTAGAGATTAACGAGCGAATGCCTGATTGGTTTGACACGCTTGTTTCGCAGTTGATGCAGATCGAGATTCGTAAGCGAACGGAGAGTGCCGAGGCGGCTGCCGGGCTGCTCCGCGATGCTCTTGCCCATGTTCGTAATCCAAACGCCCAATCATTACCTCGGTCGCTCGTGCAGAATCGAAACCGCTTTTTGACGGTAGTGACGAGTGTCGTAATCGTCGCGTTTGCTGCTCTTGGATATTGGATTCTCAGTGGAACGATGCCGGATACGCCACAACAAAAGCAAGGCTTCACGACGGACTCGATTCCGCCTCAGCGTGATGCTCAGCTGGATGTTTGGTACGACGTCAAAGCGACCCATGAGTTGAATACGATTCAAGAAAGGCTGAATGAACTATCCGAAGCGGCTTATTCGCAATGAGCACGACGCGTTGAACACCATTTACGATTCTTAGCAAAGGAACCCTTCGATGAAGATAAAATCCGGTCTGATCTACCTGGCTCTCTTGATGCTGATCGTGGGTTCGATATCGCGAGCCGAGGAACCAGAGAACGCAAGTCGCTCCGAAAATGTCACTCAATACGAACAGAGAATGGAAAGGCATCTACGGCCTGTCACCGATCCGACGACGGGTAAGAGGATTTGGGTCTCTGAGCACCGGCCTGTCGGTGATTTTCGGATCAAGCAAGAGCCTTCTTCTCTTGAACGCAAATCGATTCAACTCGCGGAAGAACTACGGGCGATGAGTGCGGATGACGAGAACCGCGAGGCAAAGCTTGCGGAACTGCGCCAGTTGCTCGAAAAGGAGTTTGATCAAAAGCATGCCGAGCATGAACGGGAACTTGCGGAAACACGGCAACGGCTCAGTGTACTTTTGGAGCGACACCAACAACGAAGTGAAAACAAGAACAAGATTGTTGATCGTCGAATGGGTGACTTGATTTCGGGAGAAGCGGTGCTGCAGTGGCAAACGGTTCCGCAACCACGTATTCCGTTGAATTATACCAATCCATTTGCTCCAAATTCTCCACCTCCGGCTCTGACTCCATCTCCCGCTGCCAATACCGATGAGGGCGAGTTAACTCCTCCACCACCGGTCTTCAGTCCACAACCGAATGCACCTAGGTTTGCACCTGGTGAGACAGTTCCATCGCCAATAAGCTCACCAAAGCTGTTTGAGCCACGATCGAGCAACGACACTATTTTTACTTTTGCTCGCCAGTTCGCAGCGGCAAAAGCGGAGCTTGGGGAAGCGGAGACTGCTGATAAGCAAGCGGAGGAACTTCGTCGTAAAGGAGCGATTCCCAACTACGAGCGAATGAAGGAAAAGAACCGACTGGAGAGGGCCATCCAAAATATGGAACTCTACAACATGCACGCCAAAGCGATGCGGGAAACGATGGAGCGAGCGATCGAAGCCCGGAAGGAAGAGTCCGAAAGCAAACGCGAGATGTGGAGTTTAGTCGAGGAGAAATTTGGGCTAGGTATCATGAGCTACATGGAAGTGGTGCAGGCGAAAGAGCGTTCTGCAGCTGCAAAGGAAGCGTTCGAAGTTGCGGTTGCCGAGTTACAGCAGTTTGATGAGGCGATGAAAGCTGTGAATCGAGAGCGGCAGCCGGAGGTGCCGACGTTTTAACCGCCAGTCGTTGGAGACGCAGCCGGCAAGGGGCAGGGAAACGCTTCGCGGGGGAGGGGAAACGCTTGGCGGGGGTAGGGAAACGCTTGGCGGGGGTCAAACTTGATCTTCGGTTTTCAGGTTGTTAGGACGGTTGCTTCCCCTTCAGAATGGGACTGCCGATCATGCCCCGTTAACCACGTTTTGATTATCGTGGGATCACCTCGAGAGAATTGTCCTTGCAATTTGGTTTGTCTCACCCAGACGGATCCGCAAATTTGGTGCGACGTGCAAGAGCGAGGCTATGGAATCCGTGAAATTGCGAAACGAATGAAAAAAGATCGAAGAACAGCAAGGACGGAAAACCGAAGTTTAAGTCAGACTTCCGCGAAGCGTTCCTCTTGTGCGACTCCCTCGATGCCTCGGAGCAAGAAGTGAGGCAGATCGAACATCACTTTGCTGACCGGGAACGGTGTTTCGCCGAAATGACGGCAGCGACTGTATGCGATATTGGACTCCTCCTTCGGCCTCTTTGCTCGGTGCCGACGACGGGCGATTCGTGAACGTCGTCGATCACTTCTCGACCGACGTCGCATTGTTTTCAGGCCGGAGGCCGACACATCGATCGTAATGTGTCGCCCTTATAGCTTCTACCAAACACTAAACTTTGGGCGTTTGGACTTCGCAATGGATCTCCGATCCATTATTGCGAAGTCCAAGCGGACCCCCAAAGTTTCAGCAATTTTCATTGAACACGGTAGCCAGCAGGACGTTTCGGATTTGTCGCCCAGCCGCTTTAACGGCTTCCCGGAGACTTCCGAACGTCCTGCTCCGGGCTATACCTATCCTCCAAAATTCAATCCCTAGCGAACCAAACAAAACGGCAATTGCTCTCAGGGATATCGAGGAGAAAACAGAGAAAGGCTAACGCAAAACGAGAGTAACGGACGTTTGTGTTTTCGCTAGAATGGACGCCGCGAAGTGTTTTCGAGCGTGACTTACAGCGACGCTCAATCGACGTTATTTTTGGTGGTTCAATGAAGAAAGTTTGTATCCTCGGCGCATCAGGTAAACTCGGACAGTACATGGTGCAACACGCCCTCGATCGGGGGTACGAAGTAGTCGGAGTATGCCGGCAGAAGAGCGTTCACAAACTGGAGCGATTTGAAAACCGCATTAAAATCATTCCGGGTGCGACAAATGACCGAGCGGTTGTTGAGAAAGCCGTCGCGGGTTGTGATGGCGTCTTGACGGTACTGGTGCCATGGGGCGTTCAGCAGTATTCATCGGGAACGGCCCAGGCCGTGCTCGACTTTGCAGATGACGGGGCGCGTCTCATCTTCTCGTGCGGTTGGCATATTTCGCGTGACGGCCAAGACGTCTATTCGCGAAAGTTCAAATTGCTTTTGAGCGTGGTTGGCAAAATTGCAAAGCTCCTTCGTTTCGTCGACCTGGATGACCAAGTGGAAGCCTGTCGACGGGTATTCGCCAGCGATAAGCGATGGACCGTTGTGCGGGGTAGCGACCTCGAAGAAGGCGAAAGCCAGGGACTGCCGGTGTGGAGTCGGCATGTGGGCGATGCTGTGCTAGCGAGTAATCGCACGCGACGAATCGACTTCGCACGGTTCATGGTCGAAGCCCTCGATAACGACGACCTGATTCAAGAAGCACCCGCGATTGTCGGTTGCCAAACACCTTCAGCACTTGAACACTCCGAGGAGTCTTGATTCAGGCACTCAATCTCTACAACACCAACAGACTCTATTGATCGGGAGAAACGCTTCGCGGGGGGTCAAACTTGATCTTCGGGTTTCAGACCGTTCGGACGGTTGCTTCCCCTTCATAATGGGACTGCCGATCATGCCCCGCTTGCGGCCTGCTGATTCAATCGGTTTGACTCGACTGATTGTTTAACGCCAAGCCATAGGCGACCGCTTATGGAAAAGCTGACGCCTTCGGCTAAGCGTTAAACGATTAAATCAGCAGGCCGCTTGCCACGTCTTGAATATCCCAACGCCATTTATCATGTGATCCCCCCGCGGTGATGGAAGACAAAAGCTCTATCATGACGTGCGGCATTACAAACGATTGCCTCAAGGTTTGATCGACGAAGTCGACCGGCGCTCATGGCTGGTGATAGCCTATTGCTGGATGCCAAACCCTATTCATGCACTGATTCGCACATCGAGCCCAATCGGTGCAAAGGAATCGTACCTCACCGGGCGTTTTCGGCAGATACGGCTAATCGCAGCATCATGACACAGGGGATGTGCTTGTAGGGTGAGACAAACACCGCAGCAAATCTGTAACGAGACATGATTTTCAGCATTCTACCGATTTTCTTGTCCCCAATTGGCGCTTTTGCGACAGAAACGGTGTAGGCAAACGATCATTGGATGTTGCATTGGATGCGAAAGCACGAAAAGCGTTTGAAATTCTAGTCCGTTCTTTCATCTGCTCTTTCAACATGCCACACTACGAGCAGTTTAAGGATTATGAATTCAAGGCACCTGACAACTGGGTGGAGGGCGCTAACGAAGATCTGCCTCTGGTTGTAAAAGATCATGCGCGAGGTTTTCGGCTTCACGTACAGCGCACCTCCACGCGGGAGCTCTATCTCAGGCAGGTCCGTCGCTTTGCCACTCAAGGATATACGGTCGATCAGCAAGTTGGCCTGATGATGGACAAGCTCAAAGAGAAGGGTTTGCTTGACAATACGATCGTCATCTATACCAGCGACAACGGGCGTTTTCAGGGATCACACGGTCTGTTCGACAAGTGCTTGCTCTACGAGGAATCCATGAAAGCACCTCTGATTGTCTTTGACGGACGGGTGCCGGAATCCAAACGGGGGCGTCGTGAGAATGCATTGATTTCCTCCGTCGATATCGCACCGACCATTCTTTCGCTGGCCGGAGTTGAAGTACCGAAGAGTATGCAGGGCCTCGATTTTCATGCTGTCTTGGATCAGACATAGGACATGTCTCAATGGCGTGATGCCGTTTTTATGGAGAACCTGTTTATCTCATCGATGTACGGTGCGCGGAATAAGCCCAACGCTGATGAACTCAATGCTAAGATGATTTCCGAAAACAAATCGTATCGTTCTCGGGGTGTATGTACTGGCCGCTGGAAGTACTTTATCTACAATGAACAAAATCCTGCTGTTGAAGAGTTATACGATCTGGAAAAAGATCCGCAGGAACAGAATAACCTGGTTGACAATCCAGAGTATGCTGAGGTCCTGGGCAAGTTGCGCAAGCGAACCGAAGAGCTGTATTTGGAAGCTGTTCAGTGAACCGGGGAGATGATCAGAAACCTTTTACCCTTCCACAACGCGTGTCGATAAGGAGCTGGTGTTATGAGGCGGTTGTACGGAGGAGTGGTTGGCCTTCTGTTTCTAGGCTGTTCGGTTTTTGCGGAGGAGATTCACGTTGCGGCAAACGGCAATGATATGAATAAGGGAACCTTGTCTTCTCCCTTGGCCACTCTCGGCGCAGCTCAGGATGCACTGCGCCAAACCGGTCGCTTGGGCAAGGAGCCCTGTGCTGTTGTAATCCATGCGGGTACGTATCGGCTCAGCAAGCCTCTGGTCTTGGGCCCGGCCGACTGCGGCAGTGAAGATGCTCCGGTGGTTTACCGCGCAGCGGTCGATGAAGATGTCGTTATCACAGGTGCCCAACGGATTACGAGTGCGTGGGAGGCCTGGAAAGATAGAATCGTCCGTACGCAACTGGGAAAGACCGAGGCTATCGACCAATTCTTTGTCAATGGCGAGCGTCAGCATATGGCGCGTTATCCCAACCATGGCGCAGGTTTTGTGCCGGCCGGTGGAAATTCAGAACGAGGTGCCAGGGCTGGAACCCCTCCTTATACCGGATGTACGCCCGATGCCTGGGATGATAGTAGGGCTGCCGGGTGGATAGATCCTACCGGCGCATTCATGCATGGTATGCATGGAGGACTTTGGGGCAGTCAGCACTATCGCGTGTTGGGTAAGAATGCAAATGGATCTCTCAACTATGAGGGCGGTTGGCAGAACAATCGAGCAGGCAAGCCTCATGCCAGTTACCGCATGATTGAGAATGTGTTTGAAGAACTTGACGCCCCCGGTGAGTGGTTTCATGACACCAAACAAGGATATCTTTACTACCAACCTGCCAAGAATGTGGACATGGCCTCTGCCTCTTTCGAAGCCGTACAACAGATCAAGCACTTGATTGAGATTTATGGGGATACGCAACAACCCGTGGCGGAAATGGATATTCTAAACAGTGGCAATCGCCTCGAGCACACGCTGGTGAAAACCTACGAGACCACCCGACCTGTGAAGAACATTCGCATTGAAGGGATCCGATTTACCGGAACAGCCCGGACCTTTATGGAGACCAGAGAGCCGCTGCTGCGTAGCGACTGGAGTATTTATCGCGGCGGTGCCGTCCATCTTAGGGGCACTGAAGCCATTGTCATTGAACGCTGTGATTTTGAAGAACTGGGCGGCAATGCCGTTTTTGTGGATGGCTACAATCGCAACGTCACCGTTCGCAGCAACCGCTTCAAGAACAACGGCGCTTCCGATTTGAATTTTGTCGGATCTTTTGCCGCCGTTCGCGACCCAGCCTTTAGCCACGGCGCGTCGGCACGTCCCCTTGATGAAGTGGATACAGCCATTGGCCCTAAGTCCGATGAGTATCCAGCCGATTGCCTGGTGGAAGATAATCTCATGACGTTATGCGGGCGCTTCGAGAAGCAGACCAGTGGCGTTAACCTCTCGATGTCATCGCGTATTACCATACGCCACAACACCATTAGTCATACCCCGCGTGCGGCCATCAACATCTGTGACGGCACCTGGGGTGGTCATCTGCTTGAATGGAACGATTGCTTTGAGACCGTTTTGGAAACACACGATCATGGCGCCTTCAATTCCTGGGGCCGTGATCGCTACTGGCATCGAGCAGGAACATCGGGGCCCTCCGAAAAAGACAAAGATGGCATCCCCATGATTACTCACTGGATTAATAGATATCCTAATTGTCCCCGTTGGGATGCATATCAGACGACCATCATCCGCAGCAATCGCATGCACTGCGACCATGGCTGGAGTATTGATTTGGATGATGGTTCCACCAACTATCAGGTTTACAATAATCTCTGCCTCACCGGCGGGTTGAAAACACGTGAGGGTTACTATCGCACCTTTACCAACAACGTCGTGATCGGCAACGTATACACCTGCAACGTTCCCTATCCCAAGCCCACCCATGACCAATATGAACGGAACCTAATGTGGGGAAAGGGCTATCAGTCCACCAAACCACTGCTTTGGGGTGGCACGAGAAATTACAACTTCCTCCACGGCCCGGACGCAACGGAAACGGGGCCCGCAACGGCATTACAGGATCAATCGAGGGATGATCCTGACAGTCTTTATGGGAACGCCCGTTTTCTATCGCCCGAGGAGGGTGATTTCCGCGTGGCTAGTGATTCGCCGGCACTCCGAATCGGATTCCAGAACTTCCCCATGACCGGCTTTGGTGTGACCTCTGCCCGACGGAAGGCCCAGGCTGCGTTTCCTACGATTCGGATGCCCGAGGTGTATGTCACGAACGAGATGGAGGAGTTTGTCACCAACGAATCTAGGCCCGTCAGAGGGGGCGGCAGGAGGGGTGACAGAGGACCCGTCAGGGTCAGAACCAAGCAAGTGCTCGGAGCTGATGTCAAGTCTCTAACCACCGATGGGGAAGTCTCCGCCGCCGGCATGTATAGCAAATCCGGGGTGATCCTTCTCACGGTTGCGCCTAAGAGTCAGATGGCCCTGTTTGGTTTCCGAGACGACGATGTCGTTTTGGAAATCGATGGCATCGAAATCTCCGACGACGATCACCTTATCAACCGGATGCAAAATTTAGTAGCGGGCGAACACACAGCGAAGGTCTGGCGTGCTCAGGAGCCTCTTACTTTGAGTTTTATAAAATAAACCCTTTCAAGCGATTGGAGAGTATTGGAATGAGTAAGCAATATTGTCGTTGTGAGTTTTTCAAATTATCGAGTGCCTTTATGGTAGGGGGTATACTACTCGGCTGTGTGAGCACATCCGTTTTCGCCGCCCAGTTGAAAGATCGTCCCAATGTCATTCTTTGCATGTGTGATGATTTGGGCTGGGGGGATGTTGCCTATCACGGAACAAACCCGGACATCAAGACTCCGCATCTAGATAAAATGGCCGCGAACGGTTTGCAATTTAGCCGTTTTTACGCGGGAGCCCCCGTTTGTTCGCCCACTCGCGGCAGTGTGCTCACGGGCAGGCACCCTTATCGCTACGGTGTCGAATTTGCCAATGTGGGGCACATGAAATCTCAAGAGCTTACCCTAGCTGAAGCCTTGAAGCCCCTTGATTATTCCACTGGACATTTTGGCAAGTGGCATTTGGGCACATTGACAAAAACGATCAAAGATGGACGTAAAGGTGGTCGTCCGGAAAATGACCAGCATTATTCTCCTCCCTGGGAGAACGGTTTCGATGCGTGTTTTTCTACCGAGCAAGCGCTCCCGACCTGGAATCCCATGGAAAAGCAACCCTTTCTTACTCGCTACTGGACAGGTCCGGACCAATTTGTACCGCTTGATGACGACAGCTTAAAAGGTGACGATTCGCGGGTGATCATGGATCGGGCGATCCCGTTTATCCAGAATGCTGTTAAACAGCAGAAGCCCTTTCTGGCGGTGATCTGGTTCCATACTCCCCATTCCCCGACCGTTGCGGGCCCTGAATACAAAGCCATGTACTCGGATCTTGATGATAACCATCAGCATTATTATGGCTGCGTCACCGCAATGGATGAACAAATGGGCCGCTTGAGAAAGGAGTTAAAAGATCTGGGCGTGGCGGACAATACCATGCTGTGGTTTTGCAGTGACAATGGCCCAGCCGGCGCAGGTGGCGGGACCCGACAAACTCCGGGAAAACAGCAACAGGGTTCACCCGGTCCTTACCGTGGGCGCAAAGGGAGTCTCTATGAAGGGGGTGTGCGTGTCCCAGGCCTACTGGAATGGCCCGCAAAAATTCAATCCCACCGGATAACTCCTGTCCCATGCAGCACCAGTGATTATTTGCCGACAATCTTGGACGTCTTAGGGCTTCAAACGGACAACACGACGAAACCGGTTGACGGCATTAGCTTGGTCCCGCTGATCAATGGAAAAATGGACAGCCGGACGTTACCGATTGGTTTTCAATCGCGAAAACAGCAATCGTTAACGGATAACCAATATAAGCTCTATAGCCGTGACAGCGGTAAAACATATGAGCTGTATGACCTGGAGAATGATCCGTATGAGACATCGGACATTGCTGCAGCGAATCCGGAAGTCGTGGAGTCCATGAAGAAATCACTTCAGGAGTGGATTGAGTCCTGTCAAAATAGCAGCAATGGTCTTGATTACAACGATTGACGCCGTATCGCGTGATCGCTGAAAACGTCTTTGACGCACCCTCGATCCGGTTATCCCTCAATGGGTTGCGTCTCCGCAGAGCCCCCGTCTGTTTCACCGGCCTCTTCAAAGGGAAACGAACAAAACACTTTGAACACCACACTTTGAACACCCGAGACATGCCAATAAAAATCTCGGGGGTTCGGGGGCCGGCCCCTGATCAGTCTGAACTTTTACACTAATCGTGAATTAAAGTTGTCTCACTATCGTTGACACGTTCCGTGGCCCTGATCATCCTGAACTTTTACACCAATCGTGAATAAAAGTTGCCTCACAATCGTTGACACATTCCGGTGGGTCTACCAAATTGGATCCGAAAATGGCAGGCGACGCCGCAGCCAACTAAGTCGTTAAGGAGAGCCATACCTATACGCCTGACTATTTCAGGTTGCTCTCAAAGTTACAATCTCGATAGGATCATTTTCCACCATCGCGATATTGAGAAGAATTGGAATCACTTCACCCATAGCCCGGAATCAAAATGAGTGCAGGGTGAGTAGGGCTCGTTCGAACAATTCCGGCCAACCAAGTGGTCCAATCACGGGCAATGGTTTTCATAAACAGATCAACAAACATTTTAAACACAGAGGCATTCATGATCACAATCACTCCAACACGCAGTAAGAAACGACTTGCCCAGTTGAAATACGTAAGCTTGGTGATGGTGACTTCCGTATGGGGGCTGGGTGTAGGTACCCAAGAGACAGTAAACGCACAGACCGTGGTGGCTGTTTCGTCAGTTGCGGAACTGCAGGCCGCCATGGAAAAGAGCAATCAACATATCAAAATGCAGCCCGGTAAATATGATATGGGCACCCAAAGACTCAAATTGTCTGGGAACAACAATATTATTGAATTAGAGGATGCCTATTTTTCCTGGGTCGTGGGTGACCTTACCGGAGGCCGGATGAGTATCACCGGAGAGGGAAACACCATTCGAAATGGAGAGTTCGAAGATGTCTACTATAATGGCATGACGGAGGTAACTGATTTTACCGCTTACAACAAAGATCGCCAGAAACTTGCCATAGGCGGTGGCTCCAACATTTCGATAACCGGAGACAACAATCGATTAGAAGGGTTTAAGATGACCGTTAGAGGATCGTATCCTTATGGATATGGATCCATGTATGGAATAGGAGCGAAACGTGCATTGAGACACGATAAGCACGGTGGCATCGTAATCAAAGCAAAAAACACAGTGCTCGACGGAGTTGAAGTTCAGCAGCAGGCTTTTTGCCACGCCATCTTTATGCAAAGGCCAGCTGATAATACGGTGATAAAGAATTGCCTTGTGGAAGGGGTCGTTAGGCCGACCAATGATATGTACAAGGAAACAGACCCCCAATCCCTGCCAAGCCAATTCGATTACACCATGCCCTTTGGCATTGCTGGTGAAACCAATCGACCCGGTGTGCCCATTCCCAGAGACCATATGTTCACGCTGACAGAAGATGGCATCAGGGTCTATACCGGTGGCGGTAGTGTGAGAGTGGAAAATACGACGGTGAAGAAGACCAGAGGCGGCATAAGGTTGTATCTGGCTAGCCGCGCCACGGTGATCAATTCCCAAGCCATCGATTGCGGGTCGACCAATTTCAACCTGCCCAGTGGAGGTAAGATCACTGGCTCAAGTGGCAATTTTGCCTACGGGCCCTTCAGCGATTTCAGACTTGGCAAATCCAACCAGACAATCGACGTGACCCTATTGCCTTCACCCAATGCCATGGGTGACCACAATATCGCCAACATTCAAGGCGTGGGTCACAACATCGTATTTAGACGGGCCCCAGGTCCCCGCGATACAACGACTCGCCCCATTGTGGTCACGGGGAAAAACTGCACCATCAGAAATGAGACCGAGTACAACATCGTTCTATCATCATCTGCGAGCGGAAACTCCATCGAGAGTTTTGGGAAGGTCACGGATCATGGCAAAGATAACAAAGTCATCCAAATCACAGTCGATGTTGATCCGGTGTCGTCGGAGACACCGGGAATATCATCAACACGCTGACCGATCTCCAGTACGCCGACACGGGACGACTTTACGATAGCGTTGGTGTTGAAGGTGGCGAAAAGTTCCAAGTCAACAAAAGTCGTTGCCTAACTACCAACCTTTCTCTGTCGACGGGCTTAGCTTTCCGAAATTGGGCCTCCGTCGAATCCGTTCGTCTTGTGTCGAAGGCGAAGCTGAGACGGCGAGTCTGAAAGCGATCACATTCCCGCCCGTAAATCGTCAAGCTCATCAAAATACACAGCGAAATTGATCAAGAGTTTTGGGTTTGTTAAACACAGCGGAACTCGTCAAGCGTTTCGGATCGCTGACCTGCGGCTAATTGCGGCCACCGCTTTGCGGTTCCTAAACGCCTCGGGCGACCAGGAATCCAGGAATCCAGGAATCCTTCGGCCGACAAGAGAAACGAAAAAACGCAGTTCCAAAATGCTTGAGCTATTTCTGCTAGAATGAACCACAACACTTACCCTGCTCACGCCATTCTTACATTGAAGACGAAAATGAAAAAGAAACTGCCTCAAGCTATGGTTGTGCTGATGATCTTGTTGTCATTGGCTGTACCAACTCATTCAATTGCTCAGGAATCTCAGAAAACAGACAAAGCGACTGCTTGGACTTTAAGTGATGGTAGTCAATTTGTTCCTAAGTCATGTTTCCCCGAATTTAGCTGGGAAACGACTCCGATGTACTATCATTTCGGTGATATTGACCGGGTGTTAAAGCCTGAAGAGGTAAAGTTCATATCTGAAAGAACGGGTTTTATTTGTATTGAAAAATCACATGGTTTTAAAATGCTTGGTGATGCAGTGCTTGGGGCAAAGCACGAAGCAGACGCATTTCATGAAATGAAACCAGACACCAAGGTGCTGTACTACTTTAACTCGTTGATCGCTTGGCCTTTTACTCAGTTCAACAAAGAATTTACTCCAGCTGGAATTGCTAAAAACCCTGACTTAAAAGAATTTCTAATTCGTAATTCGAGGACGGGAGAGCTTCAGTTCATGGAGAATAGAAATGGTGCCGACGTGGCCTACTCTTTTAATGCTCTCAACCCTGAATTCCGGACGTGGTGGATTGACTCGGTGATGAAGGGCCTCGAGATTTCCGATTGTGATGGAGTATTTATTGATCGAATGAATGTGGCTGGCCGTCCGGGCGACGCCAAGGAGAAGGTCAAAGGTGAAATGATGGCCGCACTAAGAGAAAGACTGGGGCCCGATAAGATACTTCTTGGGAACAATGCGGCCGATAATGAAGAGGTTTTCTCGTCTTGTGATGCGTTTATGTTTGAACATGCTAAACCTGAAAAGATCACAAAGGAAAACATTCTTAAAGAATGGGGTGACCTGCTTCGGGTCGCCAAAGCTGGAAAGATTTCGGTTTACCGTTTTGGGGTTAAAGGAGGTTCTCGCCCTGCAGCAGGCGTTGAGGAAACACCTACAGAGAAAATGGCGAGATGGTCGCGAGAGCAGTTTGAGTTTTACCAGGCGTGTTATCTTATTGGGGCACAACCTTATTCCTACTTTCAGTTCAACTGGGGTTGGAACTTGAGCGACGGAAATCTAGTGGATTACCCTGGAATTTTGAAACGACTTGGACCCCCAAAAGACGCCTATAAACGTGTCACCCCCGACGGGTGGGAATTTACACGCGAGTTTGAGCATGCCAGCATTTGGGTCGATACGGATAAAAGAACAGCGAAAATCACCTGGCGATAATGGCGATGCCACTCGCGATTGCAGAATCGCGCAACCCGACTCCCATTTCAACTGAAGCAATATTCAAATCCAGACATGAATTACAAAATTCGGATACCAAGGGTTCCCACTGTTTCCCCAACGGTGTTGGCACTCTTCGCCCTCGGTCTTTCCAGCCTATCGTTGCAGGCAGCCGAAAATCAACGACCCAATGTGATTCTGGTACTGACCGATGATCAGGGATATGGCGATTTTTCTGTGCACGGAAACCCGGTATTGCAAACACCTGTGCTGGATAAGCTGCATGATCGGAGCATTCGCTTTACAGACTTTCATGTGGCGCCCATGTGCACTCCCACAAGGGCGCAATTGCTGACTGGGCGGGATGCCGTGGACAACGGCGCCACGGCTGTCTGTATGGGGCGATCGATGCCACGCGAGGATCTTCCCATGATGGCTGACATCTTCAAAGCATCTGGTTATCGAACTGCACACTTTGGCAAGTGGCATCTGGGTGATAGCTATCCATACCGACCTCAAGATAGAGGCTTTGAAGAATCAGTAACCTTTGGTGCCTTTGGCATTGGATCGATCGCGGATTGGTATGGTAACACCTACTGGTCCGCCAATTTTCGGCATAGCGGTGCAATGCAACGATCCGAGGGATACTGCACGGACGTTTGGTTTGATATGGCCCTTGATTATCTAGAGGACTGGAAAGAGGGTTCCGATCCATTCTTTCTGTATCTGCCCACCAACTGCCCACACGATCCCCACCTATGCGATGATAGGTACTCAGATCCTTATCTTGCAAAGGGAATCGATCCCGTTGTTGCTAAGTTCTTTGGCCAGATTGCCAATATCGATGAAAACATGGGGCGCCTGCTGGACAGGCTTGACCAGAGCGGTCTGGCTGACAATACCCTTCTTATTTACATGTCCGATAATGGCACGGCCAAAGGGCATAGCGTCTTCAATGCCGGCATGCGAGGAAGCAAGAAAGATCCCTATGACGGAGGGCACAGGGTTCCCTTATTCATCCGTTGGCCTAGCGGGAACCTGGGGGCACCAAGAGACATTGAGACCTTGACTCAATGCCAAGACATACTCCCCACGTTGATTGACTGGTGCAAGCTGCAGATCCCGAAAGAGGCCGATTTTGACGGCTCCTCCTTGGCGCCGCTGCTGTCAGAGGATCCCGACGCATTGAACGATCGAATGCTGGTGGTTGAGTATGACAATCCCTATCGCCCCGGAGACAACAAGGCGGTCATGTGGAAGAAGTGGCGTCTGGTAAAAGGCCGCGAACTGTATGACATTTCTGTGGACCCAGGACAGGCAACCGATGTCGCAGGCAAACACCCCGAAGTCGTTCGTCACATGCAGAGTTACTACCAACAGTGGAAACAGGAAGCCATGCAGGGGTACAATCAAAAACGGTTGATCCACTTGGGGTCGGAAGCGCAGAATCCACTGATGCTGTACTCTTCGGATTGGCAGGGAGACTACGCTGACAATATCAATAACCTTGTTGCCGGCGATCGCATTGGTTCATGGGACGTTTCGGTTGAGCAACCGGGCATGTATGAATTCACGCTCTCTCGCTGGCATCCTGCGTCAGGTCTGGCACTCACCGAATCAATCAAGGACGCTCGGGGGCGTGGCAGAGGGGCGATTCCTGTCAAGCAAGCCAGGCTGAAAATCGGGGCGTTTGACCAAACGGTCAGCACGACCGCAGATCAGACTGATGTGAAGTTTCGTGTTGAACTTCCCAAGGGAAATCACAAAGTCGAGACCTGGTTGATGGACGCAGATGGGCAACCGCTATGCAGTGCTTATTACACGCAAGCGGAGCATGTTCATCGCGTTGCAGACACGGACTGAGCTCCGCTCCATCCGGCCTATCCCGGATGATTCATTAGCCGTTTTGGCGATAGCGGGCTGTCGATTTAATCGGTTTGACTCGACTGATTGTTTAACGCCAAGCCATAGGCGACCGCTTATGGAAAAGCTGACGCCTTCGGCTAAGCGTTAAACGATTAAATCGACAGCCCGCTAACGCCAAAACGGCTAATACGCAGACTGTTTTTCGAGCAATGAACGTAAACGCTTGAAGGCGAAGACGTTAGCAAAACAATTTGCAAGCCCATGAATCATCCGGGCTAGCAATCTGAAATTCGAAGATCAAGTTTGCCCCCCGCGAAGCGTTTCCTGACCCCCGCGAAGCGTTTCCCAGGCATCGAAGGGCTGCTTTTCGAGTTGCATGGTTCCATCCTCGGCTTTGAAGATGTTGATCCAGGCACGCCAGTTTTTGTCATCTAGATCAGGATAGTCCAGGCGGTAGTGACTACACCGACTCTCCGTACGCATTAGTGAGGCGCGTAGTTTCATCTCGGCGGTGACAATCATGTTGCGGGTCTCGAACGCAAGTCGCAGCTCATGCAGGTTGGCGGCACGTAGCATCGGAGCATGGTGGTCGCGCAATTCTTCGATGTAGGCGAGTGCCGCCTGCATCATCGATGCTTTCTTAATGTAGAGCACGAAGTTTGGGATCATCACCCCTTGCAGCGTTTGCGTCACCCAAGCGGGGCCATACCCGGCTTCGCGTCGGAGCGGGGCGAGGATTTCATCGGTTATCGCAGCGATCCGTTGATCGGAAATCGCTGGGGCAACGGTCGATCGAGAGTATTCAGCTGCCGCTTCGCCTGCGATGGCACCTTGGACCGCGGACCCGGCAAGTGAGGAACCGATCTGGGTATAGATTCCGCCAACCATGTGGCTGCCCAGGGCATCCCCTGCGGCGTAGAGCCCTGGAATGTTGGAGGCGCAGCGGTCGTCCACGGGTACAAGCCCTTCCGACTTGTGGATCGCCATGCCCGCCGAAGCCCCCCCAACGTTTGAACCGCCAGCAAATCCGGGCGGCGGGCCACCGGGTGCGCCCCCTCGTCCTGGCGGAGGACCATCGGGACGGCCACCCCCTCGTCCGGATGGGCCTCCCGGTGATGAGGCCCCCGGTGATGAGGCCCCCGGTGATGGGCCTCCCGGTGATGGGCCTCGGTGTTTGAATTCTTCGGGCACGTACGGCCCTCCAGCGATCTCGTCGGTCGGCTGCGGTGCTCCTGGTCCCACTTCGACTGGGTTCCCTTTCACGTAGGCGCGGTAGTTAATATCGACCCCTAGATCGTGATGTATCTCAACGCCGTTGGTTGAAGGCACTCGATCGAACATGTCGCCCCAACTGTCGTAGCAGGCGGCCGGGTGAACACTGCGAGTGGCGTGGCCATCGTTCCATTCCTTGCCGGTAACCTTGGCCCCGATCTCGTAAGCCATCACCGTGCCGTCATGCGTCAGATCGCAGACAGGAAAACCGCTGGGTTTGAAGCCGCCTGCTCCGGTACACAGAATCACCGCCTTCGCTCGAACGGTAATGATCTCGTCCGCATCGAGCCGGAACCCAGCGGCGCCTGCAATCCGTCCGTCCTCTTTGAGAAGATGTGTGATGACGACTCGTTCCAGGAGCGGGATCTCTCGCTCGACGACCGGGTACATGAAGGAACGGTTTGCCAAAGTCTGATCGAAGTAGCCCCAGTCTCGCAACTCGCGTGCGCGATCCAGCGAATGCTCCGCCAGTTGACGCGTGTAGACGGGATTGTTGGTGCCAAGTGCCGATCGCGAAACATCGGCGACGAAATCGTCGATCGACCCGGATTCGTTCTCAGGATCAAAGACAAAGAATCCTTTGGCAAAGGGCGTCAGGCCGGACGATCCGAGCCGACCTTTCGACACGATCATCGTGTTAGCTCCCGCATCGTGGGCCTTCACCGCAGCAAAGAGTCCTGCCATCCCGCCGCCGATCACCAAAACGTCGGTGGCATCGTTCATGTTGCCTACGGTGTCGGCATCAAGCTCGATCTTATTCTCGCCCCAACCAGCGAGTCCGAGCGCGGCTAATCCCGTTGCTACGCCCGACAGTGCAAGGAACTCGCGGCGGGTTGGGACGGAATCGTTGTGCGTTTCAGTCATGTCTGTGATCCTTGGGACTTTGAGGTTTCGGGAGATTTCTCGGACGCCGCGCCCCAATATAGATTTGCCAACATAGCGACACCGAGAACCGTCACTGCAATGAAGAAGACGGACATCGCAACGTCCGTGTGGCGTCCCAAATCAATGGCATGCCATATTGCCACGACGACCATTGAGATCGCTAGCACGCTATGGAGGTAACGCCAGCCACGGTACTTGAGCGGCAAGTGCTTGCTAATTCCGACTCGAAAGAAAGCCGATATACTCAGCGACAACAACAGCACCCAGGCAGCCATCCCTAGCAGAATACCGCGGCTTTCAAATGTGGTCATCATCGTGACAAACGCATCCCACGGCTCAATACCCGCCTCGAAGTATCGTGGCAAGACGATCAGGAATGGATGCACGAGTATCACCGCAACAGCTCCATAGGCGATCACCTTATGAAAACGCTGAATCTGTCGAGGCTTAAAGAGGCTGATCAGAGTCACGTTGCTGCGGGCAAGAAAAAACTGAGACAGCATCAAAGAGAACGCGAGCAGTGTCAGGATCGAGAGCGACTCCTTCAGGGCCGAACGTCCCGGCGCATCGCCCGTTGCGTAGAGCAGTAGCGGCAGCCCAATGAACATCGCCAATCCAGAAGCGATCGCAAACGTTTTTCCATCGACCTTCATGATCACCCCCAAGGCATGATGACGGGAATCGACTTATCCGGCGACATCTCGATCGCATCCACTGGGCAATACATACGGCAGAGATGGCATATCTGACAATCAGCGGGATACGCGATCACTGCCTTGCCGCTTTTCGGATCAATGCGAATGACGTCGCAGGGACAAGACTTGACACACTCCTCGCAGCCAATGCAGCCGTTGATGCTTTTAATCGTCATGATTCCCTAACCGTTGATCGGCCATTTGAAACGTACAAGATCACTCAGAGCTGGCTCGCCAAGTTACCTCGCCAAGTTACCTCAATGAGAAACGGTGTTGAGTCGCTGGCTTGGTTCTAATGGTTCTAAAATGCGAGAACGCAATCGATGTGCCAACTCGTCTTTCTTGATGAAGGCATACAATGGAACGCCCTCGGCATCTGACTTGCGGCGGTATCTCAATCGCTATCGCAGCATTCGAAATGCTCTCCCTTTCAAGTCGGTGTAGGCAAGGCAATGTTGGTCCATTTTTCCAATAACAATGGCCAGAAGGATGCGCACATATGGGCAACTGTGCGGAGGCGATCGCGCAGGCTGCCACCGTCCACGCGTCTACGTTTTGCGGTGGGATTGGGTAGGTTGCTTGAAAAGCTTGCACACCCGCAAGCCGGAACACGAAACCATGACGATTGCTTCGGGTGAACACCTGCCAATCCAATGCCCAACAACGTCCGAGCCTGCTTGCTCCTTACGATTCGCTACCGTACCATTCATGGGCTCCAGACGCTTGGTTGTTGCGTACGGAGAGTTTGTTCACCGTCGCAACCGAGCTCGAAAGCTGTCCGGTCACGAAAACATTCCTGGACAATCCACAACGGATGCTCACTCGACTTTTGGGAGATGAATAAGCCAATCGCATGACGAATCTACACAGCTATTTCGAACGAATTCAGCATGACGGCACTGTTTCCTGTGATTTACAAACGCTCCGATCGATCGTGTTTGCTCACGCGACATCGATACCGTTTGAAGGTCTGGACCCGCTCGCCGGCGTTTCGGTTTCGCTTGAACACGACGCGATCTTTGACAAGCTCGTTCGGCGTCAGCGTGGCGGATATTGTTTCGAGCAAAACGCATTGCTGTCGTGGGCGCTTCGCAAAGTCGGTTTCGACGTAGCCGAGTTGTCAGCGCGGGTCTGGTACAACACGCCGGAAGGGGTGACACCGCCACGAACTCATATTTTTCTTGCCGTGACGATTGACGGCAAGCGGTGGCTTGCCGATTGCGGTGTCGGAGGTTCGACGCCGACTGGGCTGATGGAACTGGATCGGATTGGCGACGAACAAAACTTGCTCAACGAGACACGGCGAATCGTTGTGATCGAAGGGCGTCACGTTCCCACCTTCTTGCACCAGGTGAAGCAGGGTGACACGTGGAGCGACGTCTACGAATTCACCGGCGAGACGATGCCGAAGATCGACCAGGAAATGGGGAATTGGTGGACGAGCCGCCATCCCGATTCCAAGTTTCGCAAAAATGTGATCGTGGCGTTGCTAAATCGCGACGGCACACGGACCAGTCTCGTGAACAACGCGTTTCTGCATCGTCGCGCGGAAGAAATTTTGGAACGTATCGAGATCCGAAGCCGCGAACAACTCGACGCATTGCTTCGCGAGCGGTTCGGGCTCGACTTACCGGCCACCGCTGATGTGCGTTCCTTGTTCGTTTGACCGACCGCGTCCGCTTCATCGAGTAGATTCGGCCGCAGAAGCCGTCAGGGCTTTTGGCGTCTCCTGCTCGGCAACGACAGACTCGAAGAGATCCGTTGCGGGTCCATCGGTTTTGACGACGACTTTGTACTGAGTCAGTTTGGACAGTAACATCGAGGCGATCTTGGCCTCCGTTTTTGCCAGATTCCTTGCTTCGGAGGGATCAGACTGCAGGTTGTAGAGTTCCGTGTTGCCGTTGGCCAACTGGATCAATTTCCAGTCATCGCGAATGATCGCATGGTCGTTTTCGGCAATCACGATTGTTCTTGATGTTGGCTTTCCACTGATCCATTGTGACCAAAGGCTTGTCCCATCGAGCGGTTTGGTTGGAGAAACCGTCAATCCGGTCGCCTCGGCGAGCGTGGGGAACAGATCATGAATCGCGCAGAGCTGTTCATTTTTGGTTCCAGCTTTCAACAAGCCGGGGTCACGAATGACGCAAGGAACGTGAATCCCGCCCTCGTAGACTTCTCGCTTTCGCCCTCGAAACGGAGCGTTGGTTCCGATTCGCACGGCGCCGTTGTCAGACGTGAACACGACGATGGTGTCGTTTCGTAGATTCTGTCGATCAATCTCGGCAAGAATGCGACCGATACCTTGGTCCATCGAGTCTATCATCGCGGCGTAAGTCGCAGCGCGCTCATTCAATCGGCCACGGTACTTGGCGATCAGAGCTTCGGGTGCTTGAAACGGCGAGTGCGGCGCATTGAACGAAACGACCATGCAAAACGGTTTGCGTTTATTACGAGTCGTGATCTGTCGCACGGCTTCGTTGGCCAACAAGTCTGTCGAATACCCCTCTTCGATGATCGTTTGACCGTTGCGTTGCCAATCGATTTGGCCGCGAAGACCAGTGTGCTTGAAATAGTCCACCGACGCATCCATGAACCCGTAAAACAGATCGAAGCCTCGCTGGTTGACGTTCGCATTGTCACCGGCAACGCCGAGATGCCATTTGCCAATCAGGCTGGTTTGATAACCGGCCTTTTGAAGCAGGGCCGGGTACAGCTGTTCGCTCATTGGCAAGCCTTCATCGCGGGGGCGAACGGGACCAACAATGCCGTAGCGACCGGGGAAACGTCCAGTCAACATGGCAGCACGCGCGGGGCTGCAAGCTGGGTACGCGTAGAAGCGATTCAGCTCGACGCCTTCGGCAGCCAAACGGTCGATGTTTGGTGTTTGAGCACTTCCACCGTGAAAGCCGACGTCGCCCCACCCGAGATCATCCGCGAGCAGGATGACAATGTTCTTGTGAGCTTCAGCGGACGCAATGCAAGGAACTGCCAAAATGGAGGCACTCAGCAGAACGAGCGAGTAGCAAAGGCGTCGGATAGGTTGAAAATTCGATAGGGACATGACCCGATTCCCAATGAGGGGGTGTGAGACAAAGCGGGGTGTCGTTTTAGCCCCCCGCGTGAATGATCGACAAGTACTTTCTCAAGAAAAGAGTCGACGTCACTGAGGACGCCCCGGGCGGCCTCTCGGGGGTAGGGTGTGGGGTTCGACCGGTGGTCCGTTCTCGCGCACGGTCACTTCGCCTCCTCGCACCGGGCGGACCAGATTGTAAATTCCGATCACATCGCCTTGCGGTCCACGCCCATGTGGGAACTGAGACGGATCGCCAGCCTTAGGATCGCTACGTTGTGCGCCGGCACCGTGAACGTCCAACAAACTCATTCCGCCACGCGGATCCCGCATCCATCCTTGAGACCGGCCGAACGAAACGTAAACCGCAGTATCGCCACGTCCCAATCGCTTATGAGTTGTTCCCGTCCAGTACGAACCAAAATCAGACTTTCCGGCAGGGTTTCGCTGAGGTGTGCAAGCGAAGATTTCCGCGATTGCCGCCGACTGAGTCGTGTCCGGCGACCGGGTGTAGTCAACGATGCTTTGCAATTCCTTAGCGTTGGGCAGACGCCAATCGCTATGTCCTGCGAATTCCAAGCCTTCGGCCCAGGCTAGAGCTTGTTGCCAATTCAGTTTTCCATTGCGATGATCACCTGCCTTGAGCGTTCCGCTGTCGGCTTGCAACCAAGTCAGCCCTGTAGCCTGATCAGTGACCGTGCCATCGCCATTGTCTTGAAAGTTGTTGGTTCCGTAGTCCGGATTTCCACGAACATAGAACACGACATAGGTCTTTTCACCACGTCGCGGATTGGAACCGATGGGATAGCCTTTGATACGTCCATCGGCAAAGTTCACGCCGAACATGGTCGGGCTTCCGTGCATTGTCGTACTCACGTACCTCGTTGACGTCGCACACTGAGAATCAATGATCCGTTCACCTTTGGACGGATCGCCATAGTGAAAATCAAAATAGTGTGTGTCAATGAACGGGCGTAGCCCCGCGGCGGATCGGGCTTGCGGGTCGATATCTTCGCCACGGAAATCGATCAGCGAATACAGTTCTTTGATACTCGGTAAACGCCAATCGTCGTAGCCGCCAATACGGCAAACTGCAGCACCTTCGATGGCTTGTTTAAACGTAACTTTCTGTCCGGGAGTCTTCTGCCACATCAACCCTGTGACAAGGTCTGAAATGGTGCCATCACCATTGTCTCGGTATGCCGGCTGGTCGCCGTCGTAATTCGCGTCCTGCCCAAACAGCGGCTCGCCTGGCTTGGGGAAAACGATTTCGCGAGAGTTGTCGTAACATCGTCTCTGAGCGGTGTCGACAATCGGGTAAGGATGGGAGCGCGCGACCACGTGGCTTTGGGGGGCCGGCGAGTCTGCAGCCACGACGACAACATTCGGTGTGAGAAGGAGTGCGAAAAAAACGGGTGTTGAACAAATGGAGAGAGTCGGTTTCATCAAGATCCACCTGGGATACAATGGAATGTGCAATTACCTCACGATCAGAAACCCCAGCGATTACTGATTATCTACAAGCAAAACGAAACTTTTTTGTGAATACCAACGTCGGAGATATCGAACAGCAGCTTCAACAGGGAGATTTGTCGCTGTTCGCCGAGGCATTTTCTCGCCATCGCCCCCGATTGTGGCAGATCATCCATTTCCGGCTCAGCGATCAGATTCGCGCCCGTGTTGATGCGGATGATGTGTTGCAGGATGTCTATTTGGATGCGGAAAAACGGCTGAATCACTTCGTCGACGGCGATTTTCCATCGCTGTTTCTCTGGCTGCGTTTGGTCACCGCACAAACGCTGAGCCGAGTTCATCGCCGGCATCTGGCCACCGAATCACGCTCCACGCTGCGGGAATCGAGTCGGAATGACGGAGATCTCTTTGGCAATACGTCCTTGTGCCTTTCGCAGAGGTTCATTGCTCATCTGACGTCACCAAGCCAAGCGGCGGTGAAAGTTGAAATGATTGAAGAGGTGCGGTCGGCACTGGGGGAAATGAGTGACATGGATCGCGAGGTGATTGCGCTGCGTCACTTTGAAGAACTAACCAACCAGGAAGTTGCGATGGAGCTTGGCATCACGCCGAAAGCCGCCAGTATTCGGTATGTCCGAGCGTTGGAAAGACTTCGCGGCGTGCTGGAGAAAATTTGAATGTCGGTTGTGGAGGAAGAAAGACAGGGGAATGGAAAAAGTTAAATTGACAAATAAAAAAATGCAAAGTGGCCAGATCGGTCGCAATCATTTTTCATTTGTCAGTTGTCAATTTACAATTTTCAATCTGCGTCCGTGTCGTTCTGAATCTTTCTGAGTTTCCAGTAGATGTTTCCTCGTAGCGGGGTTTAAGGCTGTGAACCCTCCTCTCTGAAACTTCCACGGGACTAATCATGAAGCGTTTGTCTTTGCTCACTGTATTTTGCGTGATCGCTCTGTTGTTCAGCGATTCACTTGTCAATGCGCAGCCACCGAGTGGTCGCCGCGGCATGAGATCTGGCGGTCAGGGTGCGGCGGGAGGAAACCAGCGGGGGGGGCAAGCAACAACGGGTGGTCGGCCTCGTGATCGCGTTCGCCCACGTGATACCGAATTCCACCAAAAATTTCCGATCGGAACCGGACTACCCGCAGACCTAAACGTCTACAACGTCGATCGGGAACGGGTGCCAGTGAACAGCATTTTCAAGTCGAAGTACACCGTCATCGTCGGCGGCTGTTTGACATGTCCCGAATTCCGAAATTCCTACCCCGAGATTGAGGCGGTCGCTCGCGACTTCAAGGATCGAAACGTTGACTTCTATTTCCTGTACCAATCGCTAACGCATCCAGAGAACTGGGGGTTCGTGCAACCGTCCTCGATCGAGGACCGATTCGCTCAAGTCGAACATGCCAAGGAACTCTTGCAAACCCAAATCCCATGGTTAACGGACCCGATGGATAACCAGCTAAAAACCTACTTCGTCTTGACTCCGAATTCACAGTTCGTGTTCGACCAATCAGGCAAAATCGTGCATCGTGATTCATGGGGACGCGGCTCAAGTCTTCGCGAGTCACTGGAGACCTTGGTCGGAAAACCGGAAACGCTGACTACCGTCGAAGACTTGAACCTTCCTCATTTCGAGCGTCACCTCAAGTCCAGTAGTGAAATGCTGGTGGAGCGAGTTCGTGTGGAAGGAAAAGCGGTTCCGCTGCGCGTCGAGTCGGGTGGGGAAAGTGGTTCCGTCGCCGCCCTACGCTCCAACGACTTCAACCAGTCCAATCGTTATGCAAAACTTCGGCCCGAGGCGGACCAACAATTGATAGAGACCGGATCTGGCAAGCTATATCTTGGTTTTCGCCAAGACCCGGTACTGGGAGCGAGTTGGAATAACTTGGCTAGTCCACCGGCGTACAAGATCGTTGCCGAAGGTGTGACAGTCTCACCCGCCACAGGTCAATCAAAGCGTTTGGAAGTTGAATCAGACAATGAACCACGCGAGTTCTTGGTCGATGTGAAGGACTGGGACGCAAACCAACCGATCACGGTGAAGCTTCAGTACTTTGCGTGCAACAAAGAAAAGGGTTGGTGCAAATCGGTACAACAGGAATTCACGGTTTGGCTGGACGAAGACGAGTCGGCTGGTATGGTCAATGGACGCAGCCATTTTCCAGGTGGCCAGGGCGGTGCAGGTCAGCGGGGCCAAGGCCGTGGAGGTGCGGGGCAGAGGCTGGGCGGACGCTAAGGGCAAAGATTGAGAAAGTTAAATTGACAAGTGCAAAATGCAAAGTGAATGGAGGCGACTTCGTTTTCAGGGGGGGCCAACGCTGAGTCGTGCGGGGCAGATGACGGGCGGATGCTAAGGGCAAAGATTGAGAAAGTTAAATTGACAAGTGAAAAATGCAAAGTGAACGGAGGCGACTTCGTTTTCAGGAGGGCCAACGCTGAGTCGGTGCGGGGCAGATGACGGGCGGATGCTAAGGGCAAAAATTGAGAAAGTTAAATTGACAAGTGCAAAATGCAAAGTGAACGGAGGCGACTTTGTTTTCAGGGGAGCCAACGCTGAGTCGGTGCGGGGCAGATGACGGGCGGATGCTAAGGGCAAAAATTGAGAAAGGTAAATTGACAAGTGAAAAATGCAAAGTGAACGGAGGCGACTTCAATCCTTCCGAAGATTCGACTTGGCAGTGACCACAGATTTGCCAATGATGTTGCACAGTTGGTTTGCTTCGTCGAGCAAATCGGACATTCTTTCGGTTGGTAGCAGTTCGGATCGGAGGATCATTTTGATCCATGTGCGAGATTCACGCAGTTCCTTTAAGGAGATCCCCAGCTTATGAATGAAGTCCTTTTTGCTTTCAGCGGCACATGCTTCGGCATAATTGGGTGCAGGGGAAGTGCCACTACGCACAAGTTGTCCCGCGATATGTCTTCCGAGCCGAGTCTCGGGCAATGCATCAACTACCTTTCCGACACGGCATGCGAAATCTAGCAGACGATCTTCAAGTTCATTTCCACGTTTATCCACAGCATCACCTATTCTTCACTTTCAACTTGTCAATTGTCAATTTAACTTTTTCAATATCCTCGCCCATGAATTCCCTCAACCTAAAAGCCAATCTCAGCAAAGCCATTTCCACGTTTATCCACGGCATCACCTATGCTTCATTTTCAACTTGTCAATTGTCAATTTAACTTTTTCAATATCCTCGCCCATGAATTTCCTCAACCTAAAGGCCAATCTCAACAACGCCATTTCCAAGTTTATCCACAGCATCACCTATGCTTCACTTTCAACTTGTCAATTGTCAATTTAACTTTTTCAATATCCTCGCCCATGAATTCCCTCAACCTAAAGGCCAATCTCAGCAAAGCCATTTCCACGTTTATCCACAGCATCACCTTTGCTTCACTTTCAACTTGTCAATTGCCAATTTAACTTTTTCAATTTAAGTCTTTCAATCTAACCTCGATATGAGCGTGACCGACATCCCAATCGACGACGACACCTATTCAACGGTCGATATTCTTGCCAGCGATTTCGTGGCCCGTTTTCGCAACGGTGATCGACCCACTATCGAAGAATATGCGATTCGCCATCCCGATTTGAGCGGTCCAATCCGGCGTGTCTTTCCATTGGTGCTTTCGGTTGAAAAGGTTAAAGTTGACCGGCAATCCGAAAGCGACGGAAGTGCAACACTGGCAGGGCGAATATTTGAAAGGCTCGGTGATTTCCGGCTCGTGCGAGAAATCGGGCGAGGTGGTATGGGGATCGTTTACGAAGCGGAACAAGAGTCGCTTGGGCGCCGTATCGCGCTCAAGATTCTGCCAAAACAATCTTTGCTGAACGACGATGCGCTCGACAGTTTCAGGCGTGAAGCCAGTACTGCTGCGGCGATGCACCATTCCAACATCGTACCGATCTTCGGGACAGGCGAATGTGAAGGAACGCATTATTTGGTGATGCAACTCATTCGAGGCGAGTCGCTTGATAAACGTATCACCTCAGAGGGACCGCCATTCGATTGTCGCACCGCAGTTGAAATCGCCGCCGAGATTTCCGACGGACTTGCATACGCTCATGGAAACGGCGTACTTCATCGCGACGTGAAGCCAGCCAACATCCTTATAGACGAAGACGGCGTCGCGCAACTAACGGACTTCGGACTTGCGCGGAACACGCGAGATGATCCGAGCATGACGCAAACGCTCAGCGGGAGTCCTCGTTATATGGCACCAGAACGTTTTCAAGGACAGTCGGACGAGCGATCAGACGTGTACAGTGTTGGATTGACACTCTACGAAATATTGGCGGGAACCCCTGCCTTTCAAGACCTGACGCCGCACCAATTGCCGGAGGCCGTGAAACTTCAACTCATCAAGCCACTTAGAGACGTTCGCACCGACGTACCTACGGACTTGCAAACGATCGTCACCAAAGCGATCAATCCTGAACCCGCTCATCGGTATCAATCCGCGGCGGATTTGCGAGAGGATCTGAATCGTTTTTTGAAGGATGAGCCGATTCTTGCTCGACGGATTACGGCATTACAGAGAATGGTGCGTTGGTGTCGTCGCAACCCGAAGCTCGCTGGCGTCACCGGAATTGCAATCGCGTCGATGCTGGCCGCAACGATCGCCTCGTCGGTCGGGTTTGCGATGACATCTGCCGCGAACAAGCGGACCAGCGAGGCGCTCGCACAATCCGAACAAACCGTCGATCTCGCACTGCAATCCCTCAATGGCGTTGTGGACGTTGTTTCCATTCCATCATCCGAAATGGGGGATATGGACATGGGAGAAATGGATTCGGCACAATTTCTGCTCAACCCGTCGCCGCATGCTGCAAGCGTGTTAGAAAACATCCAACCGCTGTACCAGCGGCTTGCTAACCAATCGCCGACTCGCCCCGACATTGTTCGCCAAATGATAGAAGCGAGCCTTCGGCTTTCCCAGATCCAACAACAACTCGGACAGGCCGATGCTGCGATCACAACGCTCAACCAAAGCATTGCACTCTTGGAAACACGCAGCGACTTGTCCGGTTTGCCAACCAACGAAAAACGATTTCTTATTGCACGCTTGTACAACGAGCTTGGTAAAGTCTATGTCGTGAAATTGGACTACACGAATTCGGACGAAGCCTACGCGATGGCAATCCGGTCGGGCGAAGCTGTCGCTGATCCCGACGATCGGCTGAAACTGCAACTAGCGTATGCGTTCATTTCACTAGCCGATCCGTCTCCCCAGCGACGCCGAGACCAAGCCGAATCGCCGGTTGAATCGCGGATTGCACGCGAGAGGTTATCGGCGGCCAAGTCGTTACTTAGCGAATTGAATCCCGCCGCACATGGCGCAAGTGAGGTTGCCGTGCTGCGAGCTCGGATTCACCTTGCCGATTCACGTCAAGCAAAGCGGCCAGTGGTTCGACGATCCGAGTTTTTGACGGCTACCGAGATTCTACGTGAGCGTCTTACGCAAACACCAGAGGATTCTCGTGTTCGATTTGCGTTGGTCGAATTACTCGCCAGCGTGAATCTGCGAAGACAGTTCGGTTCGGAACGATTGGCAGACGAATCGGGCGAGCGACTTCACGAAGCGCTCGCGGTATTGTATCCGCTTCGCTCTATCGATCCCAAAACACAGCGGTTCGCCGTCGCCGAAGTTCACATTCTACACAAACTATCGAGCCTCGCTCGATCGGACGGCGACATCGCCCGCGAACTGGAACACCTCGAAGAGGCCATTGTCATCCAGTCGTCGTTGGTCGAGGCATCGCCCGACAGCATGCCCCACCGATGCTGGCGCGCATTGCTATACCGAAGCCTCGCCGAAGTTCACCGACGGCAAGGTGACGAAGGGGCAGAACGTGAAGCAATCTCCGCCGCCGTTGCCGACTTGGACGCGATCGATCCCGAGTCACAGGCACATCCGTTTGCAGTTCAAACTCGGGCGATCATTGAAAAACGGATCACCACCACTCGTTACATCGGCAATCCTGACGACGTCATTTGATCGCCGATTCAACAGGCCGGCCCGAAACACCATTGCGAAAGCGTTCGACGAGTCGGAACGGGCCAATTAGATCACAATGGCAGACGTTGAGAACACCGGGCCGTTGCTAAATTGATCGCTCTCGGTTCGCTTATCTTCGAGCAAATCTCAGCTGCCGTTTCTCGCCGGGCACAGCGTGTCCGCCTCGAAGAACTCGCATCGGCACTCACTCGGCCGTCTGCCGCGATGCAAACGATCAACGGCCACCGCCCAACGCTGCTGACCGACAGGATTCCGTTGAAGACCAAAAGCCATTGGCCGACTTTCTCTTGCTCATTGGTTGCTTGAATACCGGATTGCAACTTCTGACACAATTGTAAAGCAATTCGTCGGAAAATCAGGAAATAAAACAAAATTCGTGTGCCTTTACGAATCAGCTCATGTGGACACGAGCTATGCTAGAGAGGTCATCCCTGTACTCGTTGAGCAGGCAAACCGCTGAACGAGAGTTCGTGAAATTCCAAATCATTTCGTCGTAACGGGTGTTTTGATGGTTGCTTTGGCACACCCTGGGCTGGGCACACCCTGGGCTGGGCACATTCTGGGGCTGGGCACACCATTCGCTGGTGCTTTGTCGAGATTGAAAATTAGGGTTGTCGTAGTGGACGAGACCTTGACGCACCACGAGGTAGGTTACTCGCTATTCGAACCTCTCTTCAGAACGTTTTTACACTTGGAGCAATCCCATGAATAGGACAAGAAAGATCTCAGCATGTATCGCACTCTCTGTGTTGATTCCACTTTCTTCCTTGAGAGCGGTAGAGTTGGGCGAGGGAAGAAGTGTCACCGATCAGCGAATTGAACTTGACATTCAGGACCAGTTGCGGGCTGATTACCGTTTGCGGGAGATGGGTATCAAGGTAAGGGTACGCGCAGGCGAAGTGACACTTTACGGCAATGTACCGAGTTTCGCAGTAAAAAGTGAGCTGGAAAAAGCGGTGTGGCAAGTCGCTGGAGTTCGCGACCTTCGCAACCGATTGCAGTTATCCCGAGTCGCACCCGGCAACGAACAACGAGCTGTCGGCGTCAAGCGGGCGTTCGAGAGCGACTTGGAACTAAGAAAACTCCGAATCGAACCAACCATTCGTGGGGATAGGATTACCCTTCGCGGCTACGTTCCTTCTTGGGTACTTCGTCGCCACGCTGAGGAACTGGCGCAGCGTGTCCCAGGCGTCCAGCGGGTACGAAACGAGTTGAGAGTACAAACGAATCGAGATCGTCGTTTCACCTCAAGTGGCATTATCGAATCGCGTCGGCTATCAAGCGAAGACGACTCAGCGTTGAGAGGGTACATTCATCGAAAGGCTGGACCAATGGTCGTGGTTGCTGATGTTGATGAAGGGCTTATTGAAGCGAGGCTTGATTCGGCAACGCTCGTCACTTTGGATGGCGAGCGAGTTTCGCACAATATATTGGCTACAGGATTGCGGGTCCAAGTCGAAACGAGACAACTTCGCGATGACTTGTTTGCGACCCGTATCGCAGCCTATTCATCGAACTGACGCGCTAGTGTCGCACGCTAGTGCTGCGTCACCGCTTGAAATTTAGCCTTGGCCAAAGAGTGGCTGGGGCAACTTGCCCCAGTAAGCTGCGGTTAGAAGCCACAGACACGAAAGATGCTTACCCTCATTCTTCGTGGTTACAAACGCAAGGAGCCAATGATGGATCCGGTGGGCTACAGGTGGTTCGTTGCGCGTGGGAACCGCGGCTAACGGGCTGTCGATTTAATCGGTTTGACTCGACTTATTGTTTAACGCCAAGCCATAGGCGACCGATTATGGAAAAGCTGACGCCTTCGGCTAAGCGTTAAACGATTAAATCAACAGGCCGCTAACGTCAAAACGGCTGATCCGCAGAGTGTTTCCCCAAGGATTCACACAACCTCTTTGGCTCTAACGAGATTTCTGCCGACACGGCATACAAGTTGCTCTTCTGCTTGCTGTCCTACTCAACTCCGATCCCTGTTTAAGGAGATCAATCGTGCCAGCAACTTTGGAGAACCCGAAAACACGGCGTGCTACCGAGCAACGCCAAAATCCAGGTCATCGAGTCGAGGTTCGTCCTCACCCGATCAAGCGTGATTCGACGCCTCGAAAACCGATTGGGCGTCAAGCGGTCGTGCGGACAAGTGTGCCAGTCGCTACCGCTACCGCTCCGACTGATGGGCGTCCAACGAGGCGGAAACGTCGGTCGCAGGTGAGTCGGTTCTTTCGGCCGTTCACCTTGGAAAAGAGTTTTACGCTGATGGGGTTCGTTACTGGAGCCGTTTTGGTGGTTTTGTTTGCAACCGACTTGATCTTCGCGTGGCCGCTGATGCGAGCCAGTACGCTGTTCGACGTAACCTTCATGCTCGTGGGCCTGCTAATGCTGGTATCGAGTTTCGGTGTCGCCAAGGATCAGGTGCGCGGTCGCCGGCCACCAAAACGTATCGGCTCCAAGTTGCTGTAACCTACCCGATCCCTCTCAATCATTGGAGATAGAATGATGAAAACGTTTATCGTGATTGAAAACGAAGACGGTTTGATGGTCGCTCAGGTGGGTTTCGGTGAAAGCAATGCCGAAGCTGCGCAGCGAAATGGGGCGGTGATCGTCGACGAAGGTCCCTACCACCGCTTTGAAGATGCGTACGACGCGATGCAGTCGATCCCCGAAAAAGAACGGGAACGAGCGAGTCTACGAGAATAGAGAAGACAGCCCGAGGGGGGGCGATAACCGTGTTGAACCATCAATTTCCTCTAATCGTTAAAGGAGCCGTTGTTGTGATTGCACAAAACCCGGAGAACTTATTCGCGACGGTACTGCTAATCGCCGGCCTAATCTTTGCCATCGGCTTGGTTGGCTTCGCCGGTTATGCCGCGTTCTTTAGCCGTCACTAGGCGTAACGTGAGTTGGCGACGTTATCGTTCTCGGCCCCGCTCTACACATGAGAGGTTTGGGCTTGAGCATATTGCCTGATGGCAATCAGAAATGCAGCGATCTGAGATTCGAGACGTTGGAGTGTCTCGTTGGTATCTTCAAACGATTCGTTTTTGCCCATCAACTCCAACGCGTAGGCGAGTTCTTGGGCCTCAGCATGACTATAGGTACCGACGAGGCTTTTCAATCGGTGCGACGCGATCTCAAGCGACTTTGCATCCGTCTCTTCGATTGCCTTTCGTATCGTATGGAGCAGTTGTGGCGTATCGTTGATGACGTAACCGATATGCTCAATCAACAGATCGAGTTCTCCATTCATGCGGTCCAGTGCTGCCGGGATGCTGAAAGCGGGTGTGGCACGGTCAGGCTGCTCAAAATCGTCTCTCGCAGCCACTGCTTGGCCATCCCGTATCAACTGCTCAACCAGAGCAACCAACTGGCGCGCATGGATTGGCTTGGCCAAGTAGGAGTCCATCCCCGCTGCCAAACATTTCTCGCGATCTCCGCTCAGAGCGTGCGCCGTCAATGCGACGATTGGTGTGTGCGTCCCCGTGGATTTTTCTCGTTCACGAATTCTCTTCGTTGCTGTAAAACCATCGATTCCCGGCATCTGGACATCCATCAAAATCAGGTCAAATGCTTGTCTTGAAAATGCTTTGACCGCTTCGTCGCCGTCCTCGGCCGCTTCACAGACGTGACCTCTCCGCTGCAAAATACTGATTGCCAACTGTCGATTCGGTCCATGATCGTCGACGACCAGTACTCGCAATTGTTTTTCGGCCTGGTCTTTGATCGCAGGGGCACCATTGGCCGTTGTGACGTCCCCGTCAAACGATTTCGAGTTTTGATGTTCAACGCTGGCCATGATCGCTTCCAACAGCGACGATGCAGAGACTGGTTTGACCAAATAGGTTTCAATACCCAATTGCCGGCATCGGGCGGCGGAGTTCGGGCGGTCGGCTGAGGACAACATCACCACGGTGCCGCAAGCTAAATCCTGACGATTCTTGATGGTTTCGGCAAGCTGGAATCCGTCGGCTCGCGGCATTCTCGCATCGAGCAGAATCAAGTCGAAAGGATGCCCCGCTTGTGTGGCATCCGAAAGTTCGACCAAAGCGTTATCGGCACCATCGGCCAGAGTCGTATGGACGCCCCAGTTTTTTAGCATTTCGTCAAGAATCCGCCGGTTTGTTGCGTTATCGTCAACGACCAAAGCGGTTTTTCCGGCCAGTTGTTCCGCATCGACCGCACCGGCGGCCGCCTCAGGCGGCTGGGCCGATTTTAAGGTCATCGTAACATGGAAAGTGCTGCCTTTGCCCAATTTGCTTTGCACCCAAATTTTGCCGTCCATCATACGGATCAACTCCGACGTTATGGTTAGCCCCAAGCCGGTGCCACCGAATCGTCGAGCCATCGATGAGTCGACTTGTGTGAACGATTCAAAGATCTTTCTCAAACGCTCTCTGGGGATACCGACTCCGGTGTCATGAATGGCAAAGTGCAAACAGACCTCGTCATCCGTCGCCCATTGTTGTTCGACTTCGACAACCACTTCGCCATGCTCGGTAAACTTGATCGCGTTACCAACCAAGTTGAACAGAACCTGACGAATCCGAGTTGGGTCGCCCTGCATGAACGGGGGAATGTCCATTGGCATGTGAACGGCAAGTTCCAGATTCTTTTCGTGAGCCTTCACCGCCAACGCCTGCAATGTCTCGCGAATCAATTCAGCGATATTGAAGACAACCGATTCGATTTCCATTTTGCCCGCTTCGATCTTCGAAACATCCAGCACATCGTTGAGCAAATCCAACAACGTATCGGCTGACGATTGAACGCATTGCAGGTAGTCACGTTGCTCGGAGGTTAGGTCTGTAGCAAGAGCGAGTTCTGTCATACCAACAACCGCATTGAGAGGCGTGCGAATCTCGTGGCTCATGTTGGCCAAGAATTCACTCTTGGCTCGACTGCCCATCTCCGCAGACTGCTTGGCTGCTTGCAGCGCTTCTTCGGTCTGTCGCCGCTTCGTCACATCGGTCTGGATTCCGATCCAGCGTGAGAGTTTTCCATCACGATCGTGAATCGGAATCAGTCGGAAATCGACCCAAGTGGTTCGCCCGTCGCGACGGTACAGCATCACGTCCTCCTGCATCTCGTGGCCGTTTCGCAGCGATTGGTGAAAACGTCGCACCGCCTTCGTGTCCGTACTGGGACCAAACAACAATTCGTCACAGCGGCGTCCGACGACCTCCGCTTCGCTGTAGCCACTCAGATTCACGAACGCATTGTTCACCCATTGGATGGAGCCATCGTCGCTCATCACCAGCGTCGCGATTGGAGAGCGGCTCACCACAAGCGAGAGGGTTTCCAAGTCTTCTCGATCGGATCTCGCTTGCCGCGTTGCCTCTTCGCTAGGTCCATGCGACCGGGCGATTCCCAGTTCACTCGTAGACTGCTTGCGTGCCGATTGAGCGATCGCAATGGCATCTTCCAAAGAGTCCGTGTCGAGTAGTTCTGTCCAGTGAGCAACATCCTCATCGGAGAGTCGGCAGCTACGCGGTGCAAGCTGCCCGAGCGTGATCGTGAGCGGTTGCTCGGTGAGCCGGAGCGTATGGAGTGACTCAGCCTGCGCTTGGATGGCAGCCCAAGCCGATGGCGGTAGATGCCCCCCCGCGTCCGTAGCGGCAACTTCTACCTGGGCCAATGTGCCCTCATCGGTCGCGGCGACACGGAAGCGAACGGACGCGGAAATCTCGGCTGCCGCGACGGCGCGACATGCCTCCGCGACGCTCTTGGCAAACGCCGCTCGTTGTCTTGCCGACAATCCCGTTAGAGCGGACAGCACTCGGGCCCGTCGAGACATGTGTCGGGCGTCGGAACTACGTGTAGCAGGAAACTCCGCGACAACAATGTTGCGAAGCGGTCGGTCGGAGAGACGGATCTGAAAGGGGCGTTCTGCCATCGCTTGTTCTTTGGTGGATACAGGTGCAATCAGCGGATGCAAACAGCGGGTGCAACCAGTGGATGCAACCAGCGTGCCAGTCGCAACGACACTTTGGCACGCCTGTTGCAATTGTCAATGTGTCGCACAATGTTGTGCCATTTTGTCGCTTTTTTTTTAGAACTTTCCCCGCTCGGGTCAAGGAGCCGAAGCCGACCCCCGTCCTCTGAAATTGCCCCGTCCTCTGAAATTTCCCGCCATCCACTGAAATTGGAGGTTTGCACGATGGCAACCATTCTCGTTGTTGACGACGAGCCAGCCGATTTGGGGCTGATAAGCTCAGCACTCGAAAAACTTGACCATCGAATTGTGACCGCAATGACTGCGAAAGAAGCCGTCCTCGCGGTGCGCAAGCACCACCCGGATGTCGCAATTTTGGATGTAATGCTTCCCGATGGAAACGGTTTGGAAGTGATGCGAAAGTTCCACGTAATGGACGATCGTCTTCCCGTCGTTTTTGTGACCTCCAGTAGCGAAAGTGGCACCGCGATTCAAGCAATGAAACACGGTGCAATTGACTACCTTGTCAAACCCATCGATGTCGTTGAACTTCGTAAAGTGGTGGCCAGGACGTTAGAAATTCGCCGCTTGGCTGACAGACCCATCGACATGAACGCGGAAACGCAGTCGTTGGACACGCAGGCGATCATTGGTCGATGTCCAGCGATGCAGGAGGTCTATAAGGCGATCGGTATCGTTGCCGACCAAGACGTGACCGTGTTGATTCGCGGCGAAAGTGGGACCGGGAAAGAACTCGTCGCACGCGCGTTGTATCAGTATAGCGATCGGGTGAAGGGACCGTTTCTAGCCGTGAATTGTGCTGCGATCCCCGAGGCGTTACTGGAGAGCGAGTTATTCGGCCACGAAAAAGGTTCGTTCACTGGCGCGGATCGAAAACGGATCGGCAAGTTTGAGCAAGCCACCGGTGGTACGCTGTTCCTGGATGAAATCGGCGATATGTCCGCAGTGCTTCAAAGCAAGTTATTGCGAGTGTTGCAAGAGAAGAAGTTCGAGCGAGTCGGCGGAAATGAAACGATTAACGCAGATGTCCGTGTGATCGCGGCAACCCATCGCAACTTAGAGAAAATGGTCGCCGACGGAGGGTTCCGAGCGGACTTATACTATCGGCTGAACGGATTTTCGATTCACCTTCCTGCCTTGAAGGATCGAGAAAGCGATCTTGAATCGTTGGTCGAACACTTTCGGCGTGTTGCCTGCAACGATCTTGGAAAGAAGGTACGCGAGGTCGCTAGCGACGCGATGGAGGTATTGCGTGAGTATTCCTGGCCGGGAAACGTTCGAGAACTCCAAAATGTGATCCGTCAAGCGATCCTGCGAACCAACGGCCCCGTATTGTTAAGAGACTTCTTGCCCGACTTCACACCGCTCAGTGACATCACCAAACAGACCCACCATGACTTAGAACAGCTAATCTCAAAGCGTTTCGACGAGCATTCCCACCATTTGTATGACGAAGTGATCGCCTTTGTTGAGCAACAACTTGTCAAAGTGGTAATGGAACGGGTTGGCGGTGATCGCAACGAAGCGATGCGACGACTCGGGACGAATCCTGCCACGCTTCGCAGCAAGGCCGCCCTTGAGTTACTCGACCTTGATCCAACCCGCGATGACGCCGGCGAGTCGCCGTTTGTTCGATCCAGGATGACGCTCGAGGAACTCGAAAAGGAAGCGATCACGCGAACGCTAGAAGAAACCGAAGGATGTCGAAAAGAAGCCGCCAAGCGGCTTGGGATCAGCGTCCGAACGATGCAGCGGCGCGTTAAAGAACTGGGGCTAACATAGCATTCAGCGGGTTTATGCCCCACACAGCCAGGGAACCTTAGCACGAGTCAACTCGATCTCCGTATTCACTTCAGGCTACAACCGCTCGATCGCAGGCGGCTTCCAACCGATATGATTGAGGAATTCTCGGACGCCGATGCGTTCAACGCCCAGCATCTTTGCATCCTCGATCGTTTGCTTTGCTGAGATCCAATCTTGGTCGCGGCTAGAGGATGTCTCTTCGGCTTGAGGGAGATCGCCAACCACAACGTACCCGGTATCCGCTGTAAGCTCGCTATCGATCCGTCCTCCGTTTTGTTCGACGATCTTTGCAAACCGATCGTTGTCGTCGACGCCGTCATCATCGATGTCGATCTCGCCGACGATGACGATGCCAAGCGTTTGGCCTACGTCCCACGCTGGTGAGAAAATTGCATCACCAGGAAGCAATGGGTCGGTCCGTTTACTATCCTGTACCATCGCCTCGGCCATGTGCGGACCAACAACCCGAATGACTTGAATGCTGCCTTTCGGCTGTTTCACGGTGATGGTTTCGCCGCGCGCTTCATAGACGCTGAAACGGGTATGAGCTTTCAAGTTGTCTTCCGAACCGACGTTGATCCATACGGTTTCTGATCGGGGATCCGTCCAGGCGATGAAGCCATCGGGTTTGATCGGTTGGTCGGATGATGGAATCGCTTGCTCGGCAAGTTGCTTGTTGATTCGCTGCTGCCGATCGAGTTGCTGCTGAGCTTTACGCAGGTCTTCGCTATAGGAAGCCGCTAATTGATACTTTTCTCGACGCTCGTGTTCGAGGCGATCGGCCACTTGCTCTGCCATTTGTTTGAGACGTTCCCGGTCCGCTTGAAAATTCTCACGTTGTTCCGCAAGGTCGTTGGCCAGTTTGTCGACGGACTGTTGAACGATCTCCAATCGTTTCTGGCTGTTCGCTTCCATTCGCGTAAACTTCTCTCGCAAGTCTCGGTTTTGCTCATAGGCTTCGGAAAGGTGTTGGTTAAGCCTACGAATCGACGACGTTGTCAGCCTCACGAGAGATCGGTAGTCTTGGTTTTCGTCGGGTAGCTCTGTGCCGTAGCCTCTCAAGTCATCCGCGACCGCTTTCTCGATCGTGGTTAGATCGGTCGCTTCCGAAAATCCAAGCATTTGTTTGAGTCGGTTTGCTTCCTCTAATTGTTTTTCTTGGGCAGTCGTCGCTTCGTGCACTTGAGTTTGGAGGTTACCGACGGTCGCGGCGCAGTGCTGCAACCGACCGTACGCCGAGTAGATTGTGAAGGCGAGACCAATAACGAGCATCGTCAGTAGTATCGAATAGACAGATAGAAATCGGACTTGGTTCATCGGGACTCCCTCCATTCAACGTGTGTTGGCCGGTGTAAACTCGGACGTGCTGTCGCAATGTGTGTACGAGACGCCGCCTGCAACTCCTCTAGCGACTTGTTTGGACGATCATTGGGTTTGCACTGGAGTCGCGAGTTACCCATCCCACGTACATCGCCACGTACATCGCCACGTGCCCATACCAAGTCACTGCAGGCGTCGAAGCAACGCCATCAGAACAAGCGTGATAGGAAGGTGCAAGAGGACGGCCTACTTGATTCTCTGGGCAGGCACAGCGATGCTCATCGTGCTTCTTCATACCCGCCGCGCCGACCCACCATTTGCAAAACAGAGGTGGGGCGGCGCTATTTTCACCATTCGGCCCGCGTTGACGGATCAACGAATCATGCGGATTTCACCGCGATTCGTTTCGCTTGGCATTCTTGGCTCTTTGGTAAATGCAGTTCCAAGACACCACTGTGGTAGCGAGCGTCGATTTGGTCCTCTTGAATGCCTTGCGGCAGAGTGAAACTTTCATAGAAGCTACCGTATTGGGCATAGCTTCCGTTCTTCTCCTTTCCTTCCTCCTTGTGTTCTGCTTGTAGCGTCAGCACATTACCACTGACCTTGACATCAAATTCCTCGGGTTCAAAGCCAGGTAATTCGGCACGCAGAACGTATTGTTTCTCGTCGTCGTCGAGACTCATCCGCGAACTCAGACCGCCTGAGCCGCTCCAATCGGTCAGGCCACCCCCGATCTCGTCCAGCCAACGATTCCACAGGCCGTCGAACTCGTTGCGGAGTTGAGCGATGGGGTTTCCGTCGCGTTGAACATTCAAATCACGATTCTTCTTTTTCCAAGGGATCAGTGTGTCAATCATGGTTTTATCCTCCTTCTGTTTGTTGGTTTGGTTGGTTGCTCGGGCGTCGCCGGTTCACCCACCATCATTCTCAGTTCGCCTTCACTTCGATGCGTCGCGGTTTGGCTTCTTCGGCCTTCGGCATGGTCAACATCAAAACGCCGTTGTTGAAATGGGCCGAAACCTTATCGCTGTCAACGCGTCCCACAAGTTCCAGCGTGCGACGGAATTTCCCGAACGCTCGCTCTCGACGGTGCCATACCGCGGCTTCGTGTTCAGGCTGCTTCCGTTCGCCCGAAATGGAAAGCTGGTTACCGCCCGTAACATAGATTTCCAAATCATCCAACTCGAAGCCGGGCAGTTCCGCCTCGACATACAAGTTGTCATCATCTTCCCACAGGTTCAGCGGTGGAAACGCGGTCGCACGTCCGCTGCCGTTTCCGTATCGTCCGAACACTCGATCCATTTCGCTGCCGAGACGATTCATTTCCACTAACGATTGCCAAGGTGTGTTTAACATCTTTCTACCTCCGCTCTGGTTTGGAGAAATGGTTGGATTCTGTTCTCAATACGCCGTACTCTAAAATTCCATTCTCTCGTTTCCGTGTCAGTCTTTGCCAACGGACAGGGAAAGCATGCAACGAGCGTACCATTTTGCAAATCGTCATCCGTTCGCAGTTCGCCGATTGTGAGCGGCAAGTTTGACGCATGGCGATTGAAGCATCGAGGAAAAACTGGCACTGCAAATGCCAACTTGTCACGGGGCGTTGGCCGCGTTGAGACGACAGAGAAGTTGAGACGACCGAGATGTTGACACGTCAACGCTGCGGGGGCATCGATTTGGCACATCAGTTGCAATGCGGGTGCAACGGGTGATCGCACTCAAATCGTTTTACTCGGGTCGTTTTACTCGGGTCGTTTTACTCGGGGACAAACTCCCAAAGGATGCTAATAAGGAAACCAACCTATGCGAATCGCACAAGTCGCTCCACTGATTGAAACGGTTCCACCGAAAACTTATGGCGGAACGGAACGGGTCGTCCATTACTTGACCGAAGAACTGGTGCGTCAAGGTCACGATGTCACGCTGTTCGCCTGTGGCGATTCACTGACCAATGCGGATCATGTGGCGGTTGTTCAAGAATCGCTGCGGTGCAGCCGTGTGCCGCGTGACCCAATCATCTGGCATCAACGGCAACTGATGGAAGTGCTTCGCATGGCTGACAAGTTTGACATCATTCACTTCCATACCGACTTTAGTCACTTCAGTGTGATGCGGTACTTGGAAACGCCGCATATCACGACGTTGCATGGCCGATTGGACCTGCCCGATTTCCAGGTCGTCTTTGACGAGTTTCCCGATATGCCAGTCGTCTCGATCAGCGATTCGCAGCGGGCCCCCATCAAGAACGCCAACTGGGTCGGGACGGTTTACAATGGTACGCCGGGAGAGAATTTTGATTTTCGCCCAACGCCCGATCCGGATGAATACTTTGCCTTCCTCGGCCGCTTTTCTCCGGAAAAAGGTCCTGAGCGTGCCATTGAAATTGCCAAACGACTGGGTGTGAAGTTGAAGATGGCGGCAAAGATCGATAAGGTTGATGAAGAGTACTTTGCCGAGCGAATCAAGCCTCAGCTGGACGACCCGTTGATCGAGTACATCGGAGAGGTGAACGAGAACGGCAAAAACCGGCTGTTGGGCGGGGCGAAGGCGTTGTTATTCCCGATCGACTGGCCGGAGCCTTTTGGACTGGTGATGACCGAATCAATGGCGTGTGGGACTCCGGTAATCGCTTTCCGCAACGGCAGCGTTGATGAGGTGATGAAGGATCGCGTCAGTGGCTACATTGTCAATAGCGTCGACGAAGCGGTCGATGCCGCTCGCAACATTGATAACGTCAGTCGACGTGGCTGCCGTGTCTATTTCCAAAGTCGCTTTGATGTCGAACCAATGGCACATGGTTACCTAGAGGTCTACAAAAAGTTGGTGGCACCACAAAAGACGATTCGTCTTCCTTCGCGCCGCAGGATTGTCAAGAACAGCGAAGCATCGGTGTCGGTGGGATAGATGATGAAGGTCCAAACGAGCACAACCGACTGGGACGTACACGCACAGACAACTCGCGCACCGGCCGAAATCCAAGTTCTCAAACAAGGGGACACTTTCGCGGTTTTGGATCGACTTGGAGAGATTGGCGTGTCGGGGAAGTCCGAACAAGGTCTTTATCATCGAGGGACGCGGTTCCTGTCCAAATGGGAACTGTTTATCAACGATAGCCGGCCGCTACTGTTGAACTCAACGATGAAGCAGGACAATAGTTCTTTGGTAGTGCAGATGACGACGCCGTCCATTCCGCAGCCAGGTCACGTGCTACCGCAAGGCACGCTTCATGTCTACCGTAATATGTTGCTCGATGGCGCTGCCTATTACGAGAAGTTGCGATTGAAAAACTATTCACGCTCGCCGATTGAATTAAGGATCGAGTACCGCTTCGATGCCGATTTTCGCGATATTTTCGAAGTTCGTGGAGAGCATCGGGAGAAACGAGGCGAGAAGCTCGATCCCGTCATCGACGATGCGGCGGTTAGACTCGCGTATTGCGGATTAGACGATCAGAAGCGGCAAGTTGCGATCCGCTTTGCAGGCGAGATCGAACGGATCACTCCGGAGTGTTGCATCTTGCGGGCATGTCTCGATGGCGGCGCAGAAACCACGCTCCATGCGACCGCAGAATGCCGAACCGACAAGCCCGGATACGTCAAAAAGGTAAACTCGCCGGCGCGAAATCATACCGAAGCCACTGCCGGTTGGACAACACGAATTCAGACGACCGAGTCGGAACGTACCGAGATCTTCACGTCAAACGAGGAATTCAATGGCTGGTTGAACCGCAGCAACGCCGACTTGGAAATGCTGATCTCCGACACTATCTATGGACGGTATCCGTATGCTGGAGTCCCCTGGTTTGCAACCCCATTCGGCCGCGATGGTCTCATCACAGCACTGCAGACGTTGTGGGTGCGGCCGAAATTATCCCGCGGAGTATTGAGCTTTCTTGCCGCGACACAGGCGACCGAAGTGGATCCCATTACGGAAGCCGAGCCGGGCAAGATCATTCATGAAATGCGAGATGGTGAGATGGCAGCGCTCGGAGAAGTGCCGTTTAAACGGTACTACGGAACCGTGGATGCAACGCCATTGTTTGTCGTGCTGGCGGGCCAGTACTTCCGTCGCACAGGCGACCGTGACTTCATCGAGCTTATCTGGCACAACCTTCAGCGGGCGATCCACTGGATCGACGAGTATGGCGATATCGATGGCGACGGATTTGTCGAATACCAATCGCACAACAATCGTGGCTTGACTCACCAATGCTGGAAAGACAGTAATGATTCGATCTTTCATCGTGACGGACGCGATGCCACAGGAGCGATCGCGGTCAGCGAGGTGCAAGGGTACGTTTACGAAGCAAAAATGCTCGCGGCCGATCTCGCTAATGTGATGAATGATCATGCATGGGCGAATGAACTGCGCCAGCAAGCGACTGATTTGAAACAGAAGTTCAACGATACGTTCTGGGTCAATTCGCTAAAGACCTTTGCCATTGCATTGGACGGCAACAAGCAAGCTTGCGAAGTGAGAAACAGCAATGCGGGTCATTTGTTGTTGAGCGGCATTGTCGATGAAGCCTATGCAGCATCCGTTGCCGCATCACTGACCGATCCGAGCTCCTTCAATGGGTGGGGGATTCGCACGATCAGCGAAGGAGAGACTCGCTACAACCCGATGTCATACCACAACGGCTCCATTTGGCCGCATGATACGGCGTTGTGCGCGGCCGGTATGGCCCGCTACGGATTCCGCAACGAGTGTGCTCGCATCATCGCGGGACTGTTCGATGCATCACTGTTCAACGACTTGCATCGTTTGCCCGAACTGTTTTGCGGATTCGACCGAATGCCCGGTCACGCCCCGACATTGTACCCAGTTGCCTGTTCACCGCAGGCTTGGGCGACTGGGGCAGTCTTCTTACTATTGCAATCGATCCTGGGTCTCAGTTTCTCGCCGAGGAAGCCGCAAGTGCGGTTCGATAACCCGAAGCTACCCGACTTTTTGAATTGGATTCGCATAAAGAATTTGCGAGTTGGCGATGGAGAAGTCGACTTGGCCATCCACCGGCATGCCAGAGACGTGGGCTTGAATGTCGAACGTAAAGTGGGCGATCCACAAATCGTCGTACTGGGGTGATCGCATTCCCCGGCGTGGGCTAGGAGCGGCATCGATGCCGCTCCATCACGCATTGAAATCGCACGCCGTTTGCGGCGTGCACTATCGATTCGAAACTCCGTCTCTTAGAAAGTCATGTTGGGCCAATGGAACCACTCTTGGTTCCAAGGTTGTCGCCATGGTGTCCAATTTGGAACGCTTGGAAACTTGAAGCTAGGAAACGTTCCAGCTCCTCTATCATCCAACGTGCGCAGAAGTTGGTTTCGTTGATCCTCCGGCAACTCTTTGTCATGATTGATCGCGTCACGAACTTCCTGCCGAGTGCCAGTGTACTCACGATCAATCGAGGCACCGTTCTCATCCTTATACGTTACCTTCGCTCGATACGTACCGTCTTCGTCCTTCACCACGCTTATCGACTCGAAGTGAGTCCATTCGTTGCCGTCGCCCAGCAGATCCTCATCTTCGGTCAAAAAGTCGGGTCGAGATGGAAGAGGAACGTCAAACCGTCTTGTGAAACCTGGCCAGTTATTCTCGATCGGAACAACAATGGGTTTCTCGCCAAGTGTCACTTTCACCGTATTTAGCTTGCCCGCTCGAACAAACTCCAGTTCGATCTCTTTGCCCGGTTCGTCATTGCGAACGCGTTTGACCAGTTGTTCGGGTGAATACAGATCTTGGTCGTCATAGCGAATCAACACATCGTTCATTCTTAACCCCGCCTTTTCAGCCGGTGAACCATGGCGGACATCCGAGACCAAAACCCCTCGCCCCTTCCCAATCACTTCGGGTAGATGACTCGTCAACACAGGCGGCAGTGGCGAGACACTAATTCCAAGTTCCGCCTGAGTGGCTTTCGTCTCTGTCACTGTCGATTGGATTTCGTTGGATGGTTGGGTGTCATCCGCATTGGCTCGGTCGACGAGCAGAGGGGTAAAAAGCAGGGCGGACCCAACCAACATTGGACGAAGAGTTTGCTTGCGTTTTTTCATTGAATAGCCTCCTTCAAAAATTGAAAACTCGTGTCGGACTGAAAATCCTAGCCATTGCAGCAATCGTGCCAATTGCTAGTTCGATGACCAGGACGAAAGCAACCGGACAACTCAGAGGCCGCCCTCGCCAAGATGGCATTGCCGTGCCAACTTGACTTGGCGAGAGTCCCTGCGTGGCCGGAAGTGAGCTATTTCTCCGCACCGACCAAGGGCTCGGGCGTGGATTCTTTCTGTAAGTTACCGTTGCGTGAGCCCTCGGCTTCCTGCTGTGACTGGACGCAGTGGTCGCCGGTATTGAGCGGATCTACCGCGAAGTTGTGCAACAATCCACATCTGTCGCATTTCCACGATTCGATTGGCAAAACTTGTTCATGGCCAAGCATGTACGACCAGTACTCTCCGCTCGCCCAGAAAGTTGAATCACGGTGATGGGCTCCGCTTCGATCCAACGTAAAGCCTCGCCGAAGTGGACCACCACATGCCAAACAACGACGATCGTTCATAACAACCTCCGATGAGTGAATTGCGAATTCGGAAATTCTTTGACGATGGTCTAACTTTGCAAACGATATGCCAAATGATATGCCAAACGATTCAGTCTTTCGCTTGGTAGGGTCTATCATCGCCGCTGTCGTGGCTTGAACCACTCTGCGTGCTTGATGTCCGAGAGTGATTCGTCGGAGCGGTACGTGATCAGGATCGCCTCCAAGTTGGTTAGCGTCACTCCCACCATCGCGATTCGAAGCGGCCAGATCGACCATCCAACAAACAGCGCGCAGACAGCGAAGATCATTAGCAGCCAGCATGTTTTTGCTGCTCGGGTATGGTAACTCGGGATGCGATGAAATTTGAAAATACTGAACAAACACGATCCCGCGTAGCTGGCGATTGCGGCAATGAAGTATTCGACCTCGGCGATCAGTACCGCGTGTTGCAACCGCAGCATCGAAATCAGCAAGCAGCCGTACATCGTGACGTCCGCGATTGTGTCAAGTTTGGGGCCGATCAACGAGCGTTGGTCTAGGAACCGAGCGACTTTTCCGTCTATCCAATCGGTTGCTGTAAGAAACAGAAAGATGCCGACAACCCATTGCGGTTGCTCGTGAATGGCGAACCACAACATTACCCACGATCCGAGGAACCGCACAATGCAAAGAACGTTTGGCACGGTTAGCCACCGATTGAGACGCCCGAGATCGGGTGAGGATGATCGGCTCATTGGTAGCACCACGTCCAGTAGTAGTAAAACATCGGAGCGGTAAAGGTAAGGCTGTCGATCCGATCGAGGATGCCACCTTGTCCAGGCATCAAATTCCCACTGTCCTTCGTACCGACTTCGCGTTTCACTGCCGACATGTTTAAGTCGCCAAGTGTGCCGGCTACGGATATCAGTAGCCCAGCCACCATCAACTGTCCCAGCGTCATCGTTGTCAGCCAGTTGCCAAGAACAACCGAAGCGATTGTTGACGTCATCATCCCGCCGAGGAATCCTTCCCAGGTTTTTCGAGGCGAGATCACAGTCAGTCTACGCCGCCCAATTTTACGTCCGACCAAGGCTCCGGCGATGTCATTGAGTTCTGTGATTGCGACCACCATCAAAAAGAGACCGATCAAGCCGGAGTCGGGATTCGATTCCGGTGGCAACGCGACAAGCAATCCAAGGTGCCCAAGACCATAGGTCGTCACCAGCAAACCAAACGTGATCCGCCCGACCTGAGTCGTGAAGTGCGCTGGGTTGCCAGAAAACAGCAACAGGATGCTGGGCAAAAGTACGGCGATCAGTGGAAATGTTGTGATGAAGGTTTCGCTTCGACCAGTGAGTAGCAAAACATAGCCAACAACGATGAATGGGTAGCTTGCGTACAAAGCGTTTCGCGAGAGCGGCGGGTGGAACGGAAGTGCCGCGAACTCTTGTAGAGCGAGCAAGCTAACGATGGCGAGCAATCCGATGATCGCTGGCGGTCCGACAACGGCAGCACCAATCACGAGTACTGAAACGATCCACCAAGTTTTCAAGCTCTGGATCCGACGGTTCGCGATATCACGGGGTTGGTGACGTATCGTGGCGAGTCGAATCAACGTACTGGCCCCGAGAAAGCAGAGGGCGGCAACCGCGGTCCAGGCGACATTCGGTGAGACGATCAGTTGGCTCATTGTTTCGTTTCAAGTGTGGACTCGCTGGGCGGTCGGCCGGTCGCCATCCCTGTCGATCCAGGCCCCACCTGATGTGAGTCACGATGCCGTCGCCGCACCCAGCGTCCAAAGAAGGGCAAGAATGCCAGCAACGACAACAGCATCAAGAGTTGCACGTCAACGACACCCCAAATTCCTTGTTCGGAAATCGTTCGCAACGATGGAATACTCGAACCAGCCAGCACGAACGCGATCGTCCCTGGTAACATTCCAAGTTGTGTTGTCCACGCGAATGTGGTGACTGGAATCGCCGTGGCCCCGGATGCGTAATTCGTCAATGTGTAGGGTGCATGCAGCAGCCGGATGGTGACCAACCATGTAGGACCGTTGCGCATCACGGCATCGTCGATAAGGCGGCACCAGGGGGCAAGTTTAGCTTCAACAAAGTCGCGAAACAGAAACCGAATCGCCATGAGACTAATCACCGCCGCGATCGTCAAAGCCGTGCTTGCGATCAGTAGGGCGAGCCAGAACCCGTATAGCCAGCCATACACAATCGACTTGCCTGTGGTTCCAGGCACGAGAGACAGAGCAACATAAACGAAGAACCCGTAAACAAACGAGACGATCGGATGTTCTGCAACCGACGCGTGAAATCGACTCTCCTGTGCAGCGATCCATTCCCAGCTTACGACATCACGGTACATCCACCAGCCGAGAGTGACCGACGCCAACAGAACAATTAGCAAAATCACGCGAACACGCATGGTTCCTCTCACTAGCCACGTTTCTATACGTACAAACTCGTACGAGTGTCAGGCGTCTCCGTATCCGTCTCGCAACTTAGCTTGAACCATTGTTGCTCCGACTCATCCCTTATCTTGCAAGCGACGCAATTGACGGCATACGGGATCGCGCGGAGTCTTGCGATGGAAATTGGTTTGCCGCAGTCACAGCAGAAGCCAAAAGTACCATCGTCGAACCGGCGTAGTGCGTCATGGATCTGCTCGAGCTCTTGACACTCGGTCGCCGCCAACGCGGAATTGACTGTCACATAATCCGCTTCCACCGCCAAGTCGACCAGATCGCCACCGATCGGATCGTCCGAGTTATGGTGCTGGGACAGTTCGCCAGACATCAGATCCAGCAATTGGCGGCGTCGTTGGATCAGTTGACGTTTCAGTCTTTGGATCGATTCGTGTCTTGTCATGGGACGGTCTCCTTGGATGAATTTGCGTGCGGTATCGATCTTTTCCGCAAGTCGCGTGCCAATCGCAGGCCCAATGCCAATCGTGTCGGTTACAAGGCCACCGGATTCTCTCCTGCCACGATCTGCAAGGCACCGCTGACGACCTCGAACAACGCATCCAACCCTTGCATCGTTTCTCCATCAAGGCTGTAGGGCATCGTTGGGTCAGCGATCACTCGAACTCGCGAGGATTGAAACATGCGGACGAGATTGGGGTCATGCTCACGCCCCAGCATGAAATCGACTCCCGCCGCAAGCAACTCGATCGTCGGCAGATTCGGAACCGTTGTGATATCCAAAAGTCCGTCATCCAACTTCGCCTTGGGAGCGACCGGGAATCCCCCCCCGACATAGCATCCGTTCGCGATCCCCAAACCCAACGTTTTCAGTTCAATGGTTTCGCTATCCAACTCCAATCGGATACTCGATTCCTCCAGTGACGTCAATTTGGAGAATGCGGTAAGCCAGTATGCCATGGCTCCCCAACGCCGTTTGTCGTCTGTGGTCACATCGGTGCTGACCATCCCTCCGAAACCGCCGGTCGCGGCGTTGAGCAGATAGAGCGAACGACCGTTGGTGACACGGATAACGTCAATCGTGGTCGTCGGCGATGAAATGGCACGCTGCCAATCGTCCTCGATCGGTGCTCCATACAAATCGAGTGATCGAGCAAGGTCGTTTCCCGTACCGGTCGGCAGAAGTGCAAATTCAAACCGGTCAAGCTTTTCAGCAACGGCGTTGACAACACGAGATAGCGTCCCATCGCCGCCAGCGACGACCAATCGGCCGGAATCGGGCAACGAGTGCTCCAAAGCACCTTGGTCCATGTGGATAATCTCGATTCCCGTCGCATCGGCCAACGTTGCCAGTTGGGTTTTCACGCGGTCCCACCCGCCAGACTTTGAATTTGCGAGCAGGTAAGTTTTCATGATTGGTACGCTTTGTGCGGGCTGTAGGCGGTTTGTATGTGGATTGTTAAACAATCACAGAAGATTACCCTCGACGTGAAAATCCCGTGCCAACGCAAACATGAGAATTCTACATCTATCCGATCTGCACTTCGGTCCGCCCTACGTGCCCGAAATCGGCGAGGCGTTTCTGCAGTTAGCTCCCACGCTTCAGCCAGATGTGATTGTCGTCAGCGGCGATCTGACCCAGCGTGCAAAGCGAGGACAGTTTCTACGAGCTCGCGATTTTCTCGACCGCCTTCCTGACCGACCGACACTGGTGATTCCCGGCAATCACGATATTCCGCTCTACCGAGTGAAAGAACGGTGGTGCGATCCACTCGGGTTGTACAAAGAAATCATCTCGCCCGATCTGAATCCAGTCCTAAGACTCGGTCAGGCGGTACTGGTCGGCATCGACTCGACGGCACCTCACCGGGCGATCTCAAATGGACGCATTGGCATAAAACAACTAGAGCATTGTCGAAAAGTCTTTGCGGATACGCCGCCTGAGGCCGCGAGGATGATCGTCGCACATCACCACTTTGCGCCGGCTCCTGACTACCTACATGATCAAACGATGCCCAAGGCAAAGCGTGCGATCAATCAATTCGTCGAACTAGGTGTCGAAATGATCCTAGGCGGACACTTGCACCGTGCCTATATCGGAAACTCTCTCAACTTCTACCCTGGTCACCATCGCGATCGGGGGATTGTGATCGTCCAGTGTGGTACGACGACTTCACGACGTGGACGTGGATCCGAACGCGAAAAGAACTCCTTTAACGTGATCGACTTCGATGCCAATCTAATCACCATCACGCATCAAATGTATTTCGATGACGACCAGCAATTTGCTCCGCTAAGTCGGCATCAGTTTCCACGGTTGGGAAAGCGATTCCAGAGCCAGGGGTGATCGCAATGGCCCCCCCTTACCACCGGAGAGTGCCAATCTGTCCCTCGTCTTTTTCCACATCTTGGTTCTAGGCTAGGCCAAAGAGTGGCTGGGGCATCTTGCCCCAGTATGCTGCGGCTGGAAGCCACAGCCACGAATCCACATCTTGGTTTTAGGCTCGGCCAAAGAGTGGCTGGGCCATCTTTGCTCCTGTAAGCTGCGGCTGGAAGCCACAGCCACGAATCCACATCTTGGTTTTAGGCTAGGCCAAAGAGTGGCTGGGCCATCTTGCTCCTGTATGCTGCGGCTGGAAGCCACAGCCACGAATCCACATCTTGGTTTTAGGCTCGGCCAAAGAGTGGCTGGGCCATCTTTGCTCCTGTAAGCTGCGGCTGGAAGCCACAGACACGAATCCACATCTTGGTTTTAGGCTCGGCCAAAGAGTGGCTGGGCCATCTTTGCTCCCGTAAGCTGCGGCTGGAAGCCACAGACACGAATCCACATCTTGGTTTTAGGCTTGGCCAAAGAGTGGCTGGGCCATCTTTGCTCCCGTAAGCTGCGGCTGGAAGCCACAGACACGAATCCACATCTTGGTTTTAGGCTTGGCCAAAGAGTGGCTGGGCCATATTGCCCCAGTATGCTGCGGCTGGAAGCCACAGCCACGAATCCACATCTTGGTTTTAGGCTCGGCCAAAGAATGGCTGGGCCATCTTTGCTCCTGTAAGCTGCGGCTGGAAGCCACAGACACGAATCCACATCTTGGTTTTAGGCTAGGCCAAAGAGTGGCTGGGGCATCTTTGCCCCAGTATGCTGCGGCTGGAAGCCACAGACACGAATCCACATCTTGGTTTTAGGCTTGACCAAAGAGTGGCTGGGCCATCTTTGCTCCTGTAAGCTGCGGCTGGAAGCCACAGACACGAAAGATGCTTACCCGTATTCTTCGTGGTGACAAAGCACTAACCCGGATGATTCATGGGTTCGCATAATGTTTCGATAACTCCCATGCAGCAAAGCGTTTACGTTCATTGGTCGAAAAACAGTCTGCGCATTAGCCGGGCTAAGAATGCCAAAGCGGCGTCTGCGGCGGTGGGACTCGGCGTCTCGGTTGGAAGTTGCCCCACCAAGGTAGGCTCTGGCACGACCGTTGCAGTGAGTTCACGGATCGTTCACGGATCGTTCGCTTTGCCAAAGACATGCCCTGGACACCTCTCGGCTTTCCCATCAGCTACAGTATTGAAATCGATGACTTCTGACGATTCGACATCGCAAACCAACACCACGCAATCGTTGCTACGCCATGCCGTTTCAGTCGCACGCGACTGTCACGCCAATGCGATTTTCGTCTACTCCGACGCGTTAGAGAACCAACAGATTGAGCTCGATGCGGATCATGACTGTCGGTTGATCTACATTACAAAATCATCGGCGGATAACCATCGATTATCGAATCACCGACAACGCTATATCCGTGTTCCGGACGTGAATCTGAGTCGTTTTGGCCAGGTCAAAATTGCGATGTTCTTGGCTCTCTCTAGCAATTTGATCCAGCGGGATGACACGGTCGTGTGCCTCACAGGCTCTTCGGAGAAACATTCGATTGATACGCTTTTCGTTACCAAAGTTGGCGATGAGTTTGACAGTATGGCAGCCATTGGAACGAGTGAATACTTGCCGGAGGGCGTTTCGGCTGAAGTGATCGATCGGATTGTCGCGATTGCAGCGGAACTCGGCAGTGAAGGTCGTGAGGGCAAGGCGGTCGGTGCATTGTTTGTGATTGGCGACGCTGAGCGAGTCGTCTCATTGTCGAAACAATTGATTATCAATCCGTTTCGCGGATACTCCGGAGAGGAGAGAAACGTACTGGATCCAGCACTCGAGGAGACCGTCAAAGAGCTTTCCACCATCGACGGCGCGTTTATCCTGCGGGGCGACGGAATCATCGAAACGTGTGGAGCCTATTTGAAGACGTCGCTCCGGGATGAGGAGGAATACTCGCTACCACGCGGGCTTGGCGCGCGACATCACTCCGCAGCCGGTGTCACTGCAGTCACCAATTCCGTCGCAGTTGCGGTCAGCGAGTCAACGGGCACCGTGACGATCTTTGCCAATGGAAAAATCGTGACCGAACTGGAAAAGCTTCGCGCCGGGACACCCCGCTGATACGAAATGGGAACAGCCGTTGGCAAGAATGGACCAAACGAATAGCAACCGGCGACGCGTTGCCTGATCTATTGGATGGTTGCTTTGTCTCTTTGCACGCTTCAAACAGACGGCTAAGAAATCACCGCCAGCCGGTCGACACGCCCTTGCCGGTGGCACACCGGCCTGTCGATTTAATCGGTTTGACTCGACTGATTGTTTAACGACAAGCTATAGGCGACCGCTTACGGAAAAGCTGACGCCTTCGGCTAAGCGTTAAACGATTCAATCGACAGCCCGACACGCCACCGGCTCAAACGCGTTTACGTCGCCGCCGAAACGGTGAAACCGCTACTACGAATGAACAGCGATTCGTTTTGCCTTGGCTTGCTCGCCTTTGGGCAAATGCACTTCCAGCACCCCGTTCTTGTAAGTGGCCTGGATATTGTCCGCTTCGATACCATCGGGCACGGTCATGCTACGATAGACTCTTCCGTACGAAGAAGACGTGCCCGTGTCGCTCTTGCTCTCTGACCTGTGAGAGGCTTGCACCACCAAACGGTTGCCCGATAACTGCACATCGATTTCCTCTGGTTCGAAACCGGGGGCTTCAGCTCGTACGACAAGCTCATTCTCGCTGTCTTGGACATCATAGCCCCATTGAGAATCCCAAAGGTCGTCGGTGTCGGAGTTCCAAAAGTCACTGAGCATCCGGTCGAAGGTTGTACGGAAACGGGCGAGTTCGCTCGTCGGTCGAGTTTTGGCGAGTTCGGTCTCTCCCGTTTTTCGCTGCGGAACTAAGCTTTTGAACATGGTAACGTTTCCTTATGATTGACACGCTGGAGACCAGCGTGAGTGAGGGGAAAAAGCAAATTCACAGTAAGCATGCACCACGCTAGGTTGCCTTGACTTCGATGCGTTTCGGTTTGACGGCTTCCGTCTTGGGCAAGTGGACAATCAAGACACCGTTGTGAATTTCGGCACTGATCTTTTCGGCATCGATCGATTCGCCGATCATGAACGTGCGCTCATAATCGCCAATGCCGTATTCCTGACGTAACATGGTTTCCGACTCATTCCGAGCTGGAACCTTGCCCTGGATCGTCAATCGTTCGTTTTCGTACCGGATGTCGAGGTCTTTGTCCTCGACGCCTGGCATATCGCCATAGAGTGTCAACTCGTTCTCTGACTCAAGGATGTCAAATCCAGGTCGGTACACTGGCGTTTGACTTGTTCGCTCTGCCTCGACTTGAGCTGGCTTGGGAGGGGTAAGTGTTGTGTCTGTCATTTTTGATTCTCCAATGATTTAGGGACTTGTAAGGCCATGTTTCTAGCGGCCATGTTTTTAGCGGCCATGTTTTTAGCGGCCATGTTTCTAGCGGCCATGTTCGACAATGTGTGTTAACCAGCCGTCACGGTGATGTGCCGTGGTTTGGCTTCTTCTTTCTTTGCCAGCATGATTTTCAGAACGCCGGCCTTGTATTGCGCTGAGGTCTTGTCCGCATCAACACTGGCGGGTAGCTGTATGATTCGCGAGAACCGCCCGAAGCTACGTTCTTGCCGATGGGCGGAGCTTGATCCATTGGCGGGCTTCTTGCGTTCACCTTGGATGGTCAGCGAATTCTCGTCACTGGATAACAATTCAAATTCGTCGAGTTCCATGCCCGGGATCTCGCTCTCGACATACAGGTTGTCGTCGTCTTCCCAGATATTGACGGGCGGATAGGCGCGAGGACGTAGTAGACTCTCTCTTGCTCCGTCACCAAACACTCGCTCCATCTCTTCTTGCAAGCGGTTTAGTTCACTTGCCCATGGAATGTTGAATCTCATCTTTTCTACCTTCGATCTAAAAGAGGTAACATGTTTTTCGGACGGACATGTTCCGAAACATCATTTCGTAAAATGCAATTTTTGTACCGAATATCCACCACGGTGCGAAATGGTTTGCAGAATCTTGTCATTCCCTTTTCCTGCTTCGATTCGCCGAAAAACGCATATGAAGGAACAACGTGCTACGTAGCTTTATGCCCGTAGCCGTTTCCCGTATTCGTGGTGGCATTCGGCGTCGGGTCGAAATAGTGGGTCGTTCGCGTAAGCGGTTCAACATATTCCAGCCGCATCTTACGCATGGGTCCAAGTTCAACGCTCGGGCGTGCTTGCTGGAACGCACGAAGCGAATGGTGCGGACTATTCGTTAGAAACTGTCGGATGCCTTGGTTGATTTTGCAAACCACATCGGGACCTTCCCGATAGATCTCGGAGGTCACCATGACCACATCCGCACCAGCGATCATTGTCTTGATTGCGTCTTCCCCGGTCCGCACTCCGCCACTGGCGGCAATTGGAATACGGAGTCCACCAATCCGTGCATGGACGATTCCCTCAAGCGTTTGGCCTAAGGAATGGATCGGGGAAAGTTCCCAGCGAACGGTCCAGTGCATTCGGTTGACGGTGACATCCCATTCGGGGACATGAGTGAAAAGTATTAGTCCATCGGCACCGGCATCATGCAGCTGGTGCGCAACCGAAGCGATGTTGGTAAACCGTTGATTCAGCTTGACCGCGATCGGGATCGAAATGCTCTTTCGTAAATGACGGACGGCATCAACGAGGATCGCTTCCACCGCGTCAGCGGATACGTCGGGGGGCGACAAGATCGGTGGCCAGGTCAACTGCAGCGCATCCGCACCACTGTCTTGGATTTCCTTGGCAAACTCGATCCAAATGCCGACATCCGAACCATTGATGCTGCCGAGGATCGGGATTTTCTCTTGTCGCTTCAGTGTGCGAATCGTGGTGAGGTAGTTGTCAATGCCGCCATTGTATTCGTCTTGCTGCGGTTGATAGCCGCTATGGTCCATCGCGCCATTCGGGGCCGTTGTCTTCAAGGCGGAGTAGACGATCTGTTCCTGCAAGATCGACGGCAACACGATCGCACCGGCCCCAGCGCAGGCGAGTTGGCGAACCGCTTCCGGTTCGATTGTTAGCGGGCAGGAGCCGACAATCACAGGTGACGTCAGCTCGATGCCAAGGAAGGTGATGTTCAAGCCCGTATTCATGATGTTTGCCAAACCTTGTTCCATTGAGAGGAAGGGAACCGAACCGATCAGCCCATCCACATCGAAAATACCCGCGATACGCTCCGCCATGTGCTCCGCATACGGTTGACGCTTTCTTCGATGCGACGAAAGGCAGATGGTCGTGGAAACCAGCGATGTGCTCGCAACCAGCTCACAACCAGCTCACAACCAGCTCACAACCAGCTCACAAAGACCATCGCAACCGTAACCACGCAAACCGCGGCTCGAACAGCCAGGGACAACGAGGATTTTCATTGGCGGAGTCTTTACCGTCTCCGCATCACATCGCCGCTTCCATGGCGGCTCTCAAGATCGCCACTTGAGCCATCGCTTGGTGGTGATGTTTTTTGATGCGCTCGTGCGCCTCGCGTTGATGAGCATGGTCGACGGCTTGTTTTTCATGGTGAGCGTTCAAATCCGCGTCCATATCTCCTTCGATGCCTGATTTCAAACACTCGGCAAGCGCTTTCTCGTGTGCGTGCAGCGCACTTGCCAGCGTCGCGATCTTTTCATTGTGCTCGTCCAGAGACTCGCCGTGTTCGTAAATCTCATCTGCGATCTTCTTCAACTCTTTCAATGCGTCGGACTGTTCCGACTTCCAGTTGGCAACGTCGTCGGCCCATGTGTCTAAATCGTTTTGCCAGTAACGATGATCGGCATGGGATTGGGCAATGGCTGATGTGATAGTGGTCATCGTGCGTATTCCATAAGTCGTTGGGAAGAGAATTGTTTCGGAATCTCATTCACAGCAAGCTGCGTACCGCGGTCGGCATATTGTTTGCAACATTCGCAGCACCGGTTCTCACCCGCATTCGGTCCTGGCATTTTACGAGACTTCCAAGGGATAACCGGTGGGCAACGGAACGACAAAAAACGAGCAATTCGAAGAGAGACAACGTGGCATACCCTTTGGTTACGGAAACGCGTGGGCTCGGTGGCCGTCGACTCACACCGTGTCACCCTAGGTTTCTGATCGGTGAGATTTTGATGTGGTATTCTTTGATCGAGTCTGCGGCTCGGTCGATGTCGGGGTTCATTTGGCGGTTGCGACAACGGGCTTACGAGAACCTGACTTTGAACGAACCGAGATGGACCGTGTGCATAATGTCGCAGTCCCTTGCGCTAAATGCCCAAATCCGCCCACCTTGGTTTGGGTTTCCTTGGCCGCTGCCGCTGGACCAACGACGACGGAACGGCAACGAGTTGGCCGATCGACTACCGCTTGTTGGCAACGTTGCACGGTGGACCTTGACCGCGACAGCAACACAGTCAAAGAGGGAGCACGGTGCTACGGAGAAATCATGCAAATCGAAATAGTCAAATTCATCGCAGCCATCTTTGTCATTTCCAATCCAGTTGGCGCAATTCCGTTGTTTCTCTCTCTAACCAAAGAGTATACGTCTCATGAACGACGACGCGCGGCTCTACTGGCGTCGGTCACGGTTGCTGCCGTCTTGTCGGTTAACATTATTGTGGGTGAACGCATTTTGAATTTCTTTGGAATCAGCATACCCGCGTTTCAAGTTGGTGGCGGTATCATGATCTTGTTGATCGCCGTCTCGATGCTGAAGGCACAGCAAAGCTCGATGAAGCACACGCAGGAAGAGACGGTTGAAGCGGCTGACAAAGATTGCATTGGAGCTGTACCGTTGGGGATCCCACTCATCGCCGGTCCTGGTGCCATCAGTACCGTGATCATCTTTGCGCATCGCAATGATACGATGTTTGATCATTTAGCCATGATTGGTGTTTGTGTCGCGCTTGGACTGTGCGTCTGGATATCGCTACGCTTAGCCGATCCAATCGGACTTTTACTTGGTCGTACGGGGATCAATATCGGGACGCGATTGATGGGCTTGGTATTGGCAGCCATCGCCGTTCAGTTTATTTTTGATGGAACGCATGCATTGTGGAACGAAAATCGTGACCCGGCGATCCCCGCCGCGTCGGCAAGCGTCGAACGGTTGCCACCGGCAATCTTTCGATCCAAATTTCCTTTGGCAGAATCAGACCCATAGGAACCGTCTCGCCTCGTTCGCTGGCCCTGAGTTGGCCTTGCATTATCCACACACCATGTAACAATGGGCTCATCACGCTTTCAACGACATGCGTTCATTCGTGGTTACTTTTCGTGGTTACTCTAGGGAGGTATACGTGATGCCGCAAATCGATGACCTGCATGCCTCGGAAACCTGGTCCCCAACGGTCGAGCCATTTCGGACCCAGAAGCAACTTCAGGGTCATACGCGGGTGCTAAAACAGCTCGCTGGCGGAGCCTCGCTAGACACGATCCTTGACACGCTGATCGAGTTCGCGGAAGAGCTGTCCCCAGACATGCTCGCCTCAATCGAGTTGGTCAATTCAAGCGTCGCCCATCCGCGTCTTGCACAAACGGCTGGCCTGCGTGCGAGTTGGTCTGCACCGATCGTTTCAAGCAAAGGTCAGATTCTAGGCACGTTTGCGATGTATGCCTGTGATCCTCAAGCGACAGCGAGCTGTGACCATGCGTTTATGTCCGACTGCGTTGACTTAGCTGCCATTGCGATCGAACGCTTTCAAGATGTCGCATCCATTAAGCGACTCGCCGAAATCGTTGATTCGACGGAGGATGGCGTCATCCGAACGTCGATTGACGGCATTATCGAAACGTGGAATCGAGGCAGTACACGGATCTACGGTTTCAGCGAAGAAGAGGCCATTGGGCAACCCGCTTCGATCGTCATTCCACCCGACCATGTTGACGAATTTGCTGATATTCTTGATCGGGTTTGCCGCGGAGAAAGAGTCGATCACTTCGAGACGGAGCGTTTAACCAAGGACGGGCGACGCATCTCCATTTCACTCACCGTATCTCCTATCCGCGACCTTGACGGAAACGTCATTGGGACCTCAGCCATTACGAAGGATATTTCGGAACTATCCAACGCACGCCTAAAACTGTTGCAAACCGAACGACTCGCGGCGATGGGGCAAATGGTTTCCGCAATCGCTCACGAGAGTCGCAATGCACTGCAACGTATCCAAGTCGGTGTGGATATGCTGGGGTTTGAGATCCAAGCTGGTTCGGAAGGTGCAAAGGAGCTCGATCGAATCGACCGCGCCAAGAATGATTTACAACATCTGTTCGAGGAACTGCGCAGCTTCGCTGCGCCACTACCGCTCGAACCGTGTGTGTGCAGTATCGCACAGACCTGGCGAAACGCATGGGCCAATTTGGAACCACTTCGATCGGGCCGAGAGGCAACGATCGTCGAGGAGATCCACTGCGATAGCTTGAACTGCGAGCTGGACACGTTTCGAATGGAACAAGTCTTTCGCAACCTGTTTGAAAATACGCTTTTCGCTTGTTGCGATCCCGTTTGTATCACGATCCAGTGTGCTGATGGGGACGTCGATGGGGCGCCTGGATTGTGCGTCCGTGTCCAAGACGATGGGCCTGGACTGACCGTGGATCAAAAAAACCGAATATTTGAGCCTTTTTTTACGACCAAACCCAAGGGTACCGGTTTAGGCATGGCGATTGCCCAACGTATTCTTAAAGCCCACCGCGGGCGTATCACCGTTGGACACGGTGAGGGCGGGGGGGCTGAGTTTCTCATTTCGCTGCCACGCAAACATCATGTTGCCAACCACTTGCTCACTAAGAATCTTGATCGCTGATGACGAGCAAGACATCCGTGAATACTTCGAACGACTCTTGCCACGATTGGGGCACCATCTAATCGGTCAAGCGGCTGATGGAGTCGAGTTGCTTGAACTTGTCGAGCGAGACCCACCCGACTTGATTATCACCGATGTTATGATGCCGAGACTCGACGGGATACAAGCGGTCGAAAAGATTGCCAAGCAATACTCGGTTCCCATCATCATGATTTCATCGCTTGATCGACCATCCGCTCTGCCAAACCAATTCATCATCGACTATCTAGTGAAACCCTTTGGTGCAGCGGAGCTCGACGCTGCGATCAAGCGTAGCGCGTCGCCCCCCCACCGTGAATGAGGTTCTCTTGGTGTCGGACCAACGAACGAGCGTCTTGTCACAACGAAGCATCTTTCGTGTCTGTGGCTTCCAGCCGCAGCATACTGGGGAAAGCATCTTTCGTGTCTGTGGCTTCCAGTCGCAGCTTACTGGGGCAAGCATCTTTCGTGTCTGTGGCTCCCAGCCGCAGCATACTAGGGCAAGCATCTTTCGTGTCTGTGGCTTCCAGCCGCAGCATACTGGGGCAAGCATCTTTCGTGTCTGTGGCTTCCAGCCGCAGCATACTGGGGCAAGCATCTTTCGTGTCTGTGGCTTCCAGCCGCAGCTTACTGGGGCAAGCATCTTTCGTGTCTGTGGCTTCCAGCCGCAGCTTACTGGGGCAAGCATCTTTCGTGTCTGTGGCTTCCAGCCGCAGCATACTAGGGAAAGCATCTTTCGTGTCTGTGGCTTCCAGCCGCAGCATACTAGGGCAAGCATCTTTCGTGTCTGTGGCTTCCAGCCGCAGCTTACTGGGGCAAGCATCTTTCGTGTCTGTGGCTTCCAGCCGCAGCATACTAGGGAAAGCATCTTTCGTATCTGTGGCTTCCAGCCGCAGCATACTGGGGCAAGCATCTTTCGTGTCTGTGGCTTCCAGCCGCAGCTTACTGGGGCAAGCATCTTTCGTGTCTGTGGCTCCCAGCCGCAGCATACTGGGACAGGCATCTTTCGTGTCTGTGGCTTCCAGCCGCAGCATACTGGGGCAAGATGCCCCAGCCACTCTCTTGTCAAGACGAAAGTCAAGCGTTGGCAAGGCACTCGACAAGTTCGCCAAAGGGGTAGCATCGGTGTCGTTCCCATCGTCGCGAGCCCCGATTGTTTCCGTGAAGCGACTGTTAACTGTTAGCAGGATCGTAGTTCGCTGGCTCCTCTTTCAACTCAGGGTGGTCGTCCAAATACCTTTCGACGTCCGATGAATCATAAGAAACCTCGGGCTTTTTTTCTTGGCAGCCCATCACGCTGACCGACGCAATCAACATTATGGATGCGATAACAAATCTCATACGATCAATTCTTTCGATTGAAAAGGGAATGGTGCCAGCCACATATCGGCTGGCACCTGAAGAGAGGACAAAGACAAGGGACAAGAAACTTCGGCTCGCGAAAACAAGACCTGTTTCAAGTCGCTGCGAAGCTGAACCACAGAGACTAAAAGTCCGTGGAGATAACTTCTCTTGCAGAACGAGTTCCGAGTGCACCCCAGACACCAAAGGGGCTGGCAGCACCGGGGACAGAGAGAGTTGCATCGCCATTGACGCTGCTTAGAGCAACCATCGCTCGACTCTGATCGCCGGAGTCGATCGAGTCGGTGATAAAACGAACGGCACCATCGCCCATCAAGACATGACAGCCACCTTGGTGGTTGCTACTGGGTGGCAGGATACCATCGCCTTGAACATAGCCCGTTGCGTAGCAAATCTCGCGGTTTGGTGGCAGAATCGTGAAGATGCCGGAGAAGATTGCGTACCCAGACGCCCAACGCAAACCCCGTCTCCATTCGACGTTGCCACTGTTGAGAATCGATGTCGTATTCGCCCAAAAACGAGGACGATTCGCATCCACGTAAGATTCGCAGCCTCGTACGCCACCGGCCAACTTGACCGAAACACCTTTGACACCTGCGGTTCGTTTATCGTTATCACCATTGTCCGTCACGAATTCACCCATGGCAATCGTGTTGGACAAGCCATCCATCATGTCCCTGAATTTGTTGTCAATTTCAGGCTGCCACATACCGCGAGTCGATGCCTGATTCTTACTGATCGTCGTCGAACTTGCGTAGAACGAACCGTTGTAAGGGTGGTAGAGATTGCCGATCGTCTGATCAATCGAATCGCCCATGCAAATGCCGTAGTTGGAACGACCTTGGCCAGGGAGACCAATGCCTGGGTCGCTCGGGCATCTCAACGTGGGGATATTGGTAATCCAAGGATCGTAAAGACCACTGGCAGCATTCACCGATTCGATGAGAGTCCGGTTGGGCCAAGGACCCATCGGCTGGTAAACGTTCCCAGCACCCGTTCCTTCGCTGACCTGATATGGGTTGGAAATTTGCTCCCATAACGCTTGCTGCTCGAAGAACGGAGTCAATGCAACCAAAGCCGAAAGTTCGCCACCGTTGTTTCCAGGAGCATAGCGTCGGAGGTTGTTTCCCCCAGAGCTGCCCTTATCAAAATAGCCATTCGTACCACCGAGCTGGCGAGGCAGCTGGTTGTAGGTGGAATGGTAGTTGTGAACGGCTAAGCCAAGTTGCTTCACATTGTTGCTGCAGCTCATGCGTCTCGCCGCCTCACGAGCAGCCTGCACAGCTGGCAGCAGCAAGCCGACCAGAACGCCAATAATGGCAATCACGACAAGCAATTCAACAAGGGTAAAACCGCGACGGACTTTGACTTCCCGCCCCGGTATCCGATCGATGGTCGCGGGGGAGGGTACCAGTGCCGCAGGGCAGTACATACTAAACATCTTTAGAGTTTTTCCAGTTTGGAAGGAAGGGTTCCCATGCATCGAACGAGGCATGAGGTAATTTTTGTCACGTCTTCCCTTAAGCAGATACTGGGCCACTTTGACAACGGTAAGCGATTTCCCTTTGCAGCAATTCTAGGGATTGTCCTGCTAAACAACTGCTTGAATAACAGGCACGCAACGCCCGCATATCACACACAGACGCCTAAAACACAAGGTTTGACAAACTTTCGGCTGCTACCAATGCCCGACCTCATGCTGCCCGCTACCGCAGTGGGTTAAATCGTCGCCGGCGTTTGGGTGCGGGTGCCAAGCGGTCATCGTCTAATTTCCGAGGCAAATGTCCGCGGCCAAAAATGCGAAATCATCAAACAGATAAAACCGACGGTCGACAGCCAACGCACGGCTCCGGTTTCAAGAACGATCGTCGCAGAGAGGAGTTACAGTGTCGCCCGTCATGATTGACGAGCCAATAGCACGAGAATGCAGCTGCCGTCGTCGATGACGTTGATGCCGGCCGCGCGTGCCGATTCGCTGGCCTGCTCGTCTTCGGCTCCAGGTTGCATCCAGATGTGTTGCACGCCAGCGGCGATCGCGTCGGCGATCACTCGCCGTGTGACCTCCGGCGGCGTTATGATCGAGATCGCTTCGGGGACAAGCGGCAGATCGGCGATCGACGGATACGCTCGGTGCCCTTCGATTTCATCTTGGGCGGGATTGAGCGGGTAGGTCTCGCGGCCAGCGGCGATCAGGGCACGGAAGACTTGGTTGCCGTATTTGTGTTGCCGATTCGATGCGCCGGCGACGGCATATGTTTTTGCGGCGAGGAAACGTTGCAAACGGTTATTCATCATTTCAGGAGGACTCTCTGGATTGAGCGGAGTTCTGTTTGTAGGCAAGCTATTGTTGCCGAAAAGAACGTTTTGAACAGTCCGATTTTTGGTGCGCCCCGCGTGGAACAGGCACCCTTGCCTGATATCAAACCGCTAACAAGCTAGAAGCTTGTCCCACAACGGCCCCGAAAATGCTTGAGAACACGAAAATGCTTGAGAACACGATCCATTGGATTGAACCAATCGGATAAACGCTCACGCCTTCGCCTCGGATTCAATCGCCTTGTCAAACGACCGCGAAAAGGGATAATCATCGCAACATTTCATTGAACATCCTCCAGCAACGAACGAATGAGCGATCTACCCAACTGCCCGCAATGTGACGGCGAATACACCTACGAAGATGGGCCACTCCTTGTCTGCCCAACATGCGCCCACGAATGGTCGCCGGCCGACGAAGCGGCTGCCGCGGAAGAGGAGGCGACTCGCGATGCGAACGGCAATGTGCTTGAAAACGGCGACTCTGTCATCGTCATCAAAGACCTGAAGTTCAATGGTGGCGTCGTGAAAGGTGGCACGAAAGTGAAGAACATCCGCATCGTCGACGGCGATCACGACATCGACTGTAAAATCGACGGTATCGGAGCGATGTCGCTGAAATCCGAGTTTGTCAAGAAGGCCTGATGTTATCGCCTTCAGGTGACGGGACCACCTAGCACGACTCTCAGCTTCTTAGTACTGGGTGCGCGTTCAAATCCAAGCCCAGGAAGCGAATGATGCAGCCCAGCGGCATAGAAAGACAGCGTTGGCAAACACCCACGACTCGAAACCAATTGGAGAGGAGATAAACAAGATGAAAACCATCCTGAGAGTCCCTCAAGGAAATACCAATGACCACTCTACGAGAACAAACCGAAGAGAAGTTCGCCAACACGCGGAAGAACAATCCAGAGTTTGCGAAACGAGTCGACGAACTGTTGTCATCTGCCGATGCGTTTCAGGCGGGTGACAACGCGATCGAGGTCGGAAGAAAAGCTCCTGACTTCGAACTGCCGAGCCCTCGCGGTGAATCCGTATCGTTGTCAACGTTGCTGGCCAACGGGCCGGTTGTTGTAACATTTTACCGAGGTAGCTGGTGCCCGTATTGCAGCTTGCAACTGCGAGCGATGCAGCAGCGATTACCCGACATTCAGTCGTTGGGAGCAGAGCTTGTCGCGATCAGTCCGCAGGTGCCTGATGAATCGCTTTCGCAGGCCGAACAAGAGGCTTTAGCGTTCCCCGTGCTTTCGGATTTGAACGCTCGCGTTGCGGCTGAGTATGGAGTTGCGTGGAAAGTCCCCGACATGATTCTCAATCACATGCGGAATGATCGGAAGCTGGACTTGGCCGACATCAACGGCGGAAACGGAAGCGTTTTGCCAATCCCCGCAACCTTCGTGATTAATCGGCAAGGTGTCGTGACATGGCGTTTCGTTGACGTCGACTATCGGAAACGAGCCGAGCCCGATGAGATCGTCACCGCCTTGCGTGATCTTGCATGACCCGCCCGGTCTTTCCTTGACGCGACACATTCAAATTCGGACATACAGAAGAACAATGCAATGAACACAAGTTGAAGAACCATTGTTCTTTTGGTCCGTACGGTGCTAACCACCTGAATCGCGGGTAGGCAGACGCAACTGGAGCTCGAGAGGGCGCTTCCGAATGCTCAATGCACAGCACCATCCGCTCGAGAAAAAAGTAAGCAAAGTTACCGACAACATTTTCACCGCCGTTGGGTTGCACGGAGCCAATATGTCGATGATTGTTGGCGATGACGGCGTTATTATCGTCGATACGCTTAGCCGTCCAATCCCACATGGTAGAGCATTTCAAAACCGGAGGGCTTGCGCCCGGCCGCTAACCAACGTCACGATTGGCGACTAAATCCATCGCGTGCTCTTCGCCCAATTCGCCATAGACGATCCGGTTGCTTGCCCATCGCCTGCACCACTCAGCTTTTCGTTCACGCCAACTTTGCACCGTTGGAGATTGACTTGTCTGGGACCGCTAGGATGACCGATCCGTCATCGCGATAGAATCCGACGATTAGGAACTCGGACATGATTGGACCGATCTGCTTGCGTGGAAAGTTCACGACGCCAATCACTTGCCGGCCGACCAGTTCCTCTTTGGTGTAGTTCACTGTGATTTGCGCACTCGTGCGTTTCACGCCAATCTCAGGGCCAAAGTCGACCGTGACCTTGTAGGCTGGTTTGCGAGCCTGCGGAAAATCTTCGACCGCCGTGACTGTGCCGGCTCGCAGATCAACGTTTTCAAACTCTTGCCAAGTAATGATTCCCATCTCGTTCACTTCGATTCCTCCATCAAGGTGCCGAGCACTCCTTCGACGCGACGCTCAACCATGGTGTAGGGATTGTAGGCGGGGCAATGATTTATCCATTTCGTTCGGTTTTCCCTCGATAGCTTTTCAATTGAGTAACGCGGCATCGTTTTGGCATGTTTCTTCAAAAACGGGCTTCCGCAACTTCATTTTAACCCACAAATGCTTCTGAAGAACCCAATAAATTTTCCAATCGAGACGGATCACGCTTGCCGATTTCGCGAAGCATCCATCCGATTGCCTTGTTCATCAATTCGTGCCGTTCATCAGGTCGTGCCCATCATCCAACCGACGCTCGGAAAGCTCGAGGATTTCCTCGGACGCGTCGTTCTTGATATTCGCCAGCGATACGCGATGGACCGCTGTGCGAGGTAGCCGACGCCCCATTCCGCTTTCTCCCTTGCCACGTGTGTCATTCTCGTGCGGGTAGCGAGACGAATGGCACTGCCCCCAGACGGATAATGTTTGTATATTTCGCAATTGCGGCGTTTTGGTGGCCGAATGGAAAGGGTATGAAAGTCATTGAATTGGAGACAAAAAGTGAAGACAAAAAAAATGATGGCAGCGTTATCAATGATCCTAGCACTGACCACACTATTGGATAGCGGTTGCCATGATTCATCCCCTGATGCGGAGATGGACGCTGATGCGGAGATGGACTTGCTGATGACTTCGATTGAAGGCTATGAAACGGCTTGGGCGGCGGGTGACTTCTTGAAAGTTGATAGCTTCTTTGCTGACAATGCCAAGCGCTTGCATACGGAACCGTATGTGTGGGATCGTGAGGATATTACGGAATTTTGCCGGGAAAGAGCGGCTCAAAGTGATGGGAATCTCACGCCGGTTGCCAATAACGACTGGAAGAAAGACAGAGAGTATCTTGAGATAAGAGTGGAGGGCAATATCGCCTACGATATATTCACGACCGACCGATTTAAAGCGTTGCATATTTGGGAAAAGCAGAATGACGGATCCTGGAAAATTCTCTACGATGTGGGATTTTTACATCAAACGGAAGAGCGTCCCAAGTCACCCTCGGAATCCCAGACTTCTTCTTGAATACCTTCACCCACCGTTCACTTTCGGTGGCGTGATTCACCTTGAACCACCGGCCGAGATCTTTCGGCGTTTCAAAGGACAGGATTCTCGCTTCGGGTTCAAGCCCGCCTGTGTCCAAGGTCTTCAAGCAACCTACCCGATCTCACCTCAAAACGCAGTCGCGTGGATGGTGGCGGAACGGACGCCCGGCACGATTGAGAATTGCCAAGAAACCGTCCGTTGCTCTAGTGCCTTAGACGACCCGAAATACTGGAACGAGTGAGGCCACGCCCAACTTTTTCTCCGCCAGCATTGACTAGTCGATATTTAGCTGTAGAATACAGGCACTAGACTTACGTGGTCTATCCCCGTGAGTGATAAAAACAAACGTGCAACTTTAACTCACATCAACCAAGTGATATGGCTCCATCTGAAACACGCAGCGTTCGACTTCCACGCCTCGCCTTCGTCGTACGGATACTCTTCGCACTGTTCCTGTTCGGGACAGGGATCATGACGATGGGGTTCGCCATGCGCGGCTATCCCGTGGGTCAGACACCGGATGAGGTTGGCCAATTCATGATTGCGATCGAGAAGACAGGCTATCTGATTTTCTGGGTAGGCTTGTTTAAAACGGTCGCTGGCGGACTGATGTTCTTCCCGCGGACTGCTCCGCTAGCGGTCCTGATGTCGCTGCCCTATGCGTTCAATATCTTGCTGTATGTGACCTTTTTCGCTCACAAGTACGTCGTCGTCGGGCTTCCCGACTTTGCAGCATGCGTGTTTCTGCTCTACTGCTACTTTGACTGGTATCGCCCAATCTTTGCCGGACCAACCAGTACCGCAACCACCGAGTTGGCTGGAGGCGAAGATGCACTTTGATGCTGAATCGTCGCCAGGGTTCGCGATCGGGCGAGTTGCATATCAGATTCGTGCGGGAATGGCGGCGGTGTTGAAGAACGCGGGTTGGCCGTTTTCGCCGGAGGAAACCCAAACGCTTATCACTCTGTCAGATGCCGGCCAGCCGCTGAGCATGAGCGAGTTGGCGTTGTTGATGATTCGTGATCCCACGACGGTGAAACGCCAGCTGGATCGACTCGTTGAGCAGAAGTTCGTTGAGCGGAGCGAATCGAGCGAAGACGCTCGTATCGTGAAGGTCGGATTGACTCGACGAGGCGAGCAGAAACTTCAAACCGTCCTGCCCCTGTTGGACGACTTGCGAAAAACCACGCTCAAGGGCGTCTCGAAGTCGGAACTAGAAACGACGCAAAACGTTCTGCGAAAGATGCAGAAGAACCTAACAAACGAACGAATCAAATAACCTGTAGCGGAAGGGCGCAAGCGGGCTGTCGATTGAATCGTTTAACGCTTAGCCGAAGGCGTCAGCTTTTCCATAAGCGGTCGCCTATGGCTTGGCGTTAAACAATCAGTCGAGTCAAACCGATTTGCTTGCGTTGTTCCGCTAGAACTTTCTCGAAGGACCAATCTCGTGAAAAAACTTATCCGTACGCTCTGCCTTTTGTTACTTGGTGCGAGTTCAATTCAAGCACAGGAAGCGAACGACGCAACGCAGCGACTTAGAAACCAAAACGCACAATTCACTGAGCAGATCGTCAAGGTTGCTGATGATGTCTACGTCGCGGTCGGGTACAGTGTTTCCAACGTTTCGATGATTGTCGGCGATGACGGGGTGATCATTGTTGATACGGGGATGATGGGTGAAGCGGCGGAAAAAATCGCGACGAAGTTTCGCGAGATTACCGACAAACCAGTCAAGGCCATCATCTACACGCACTCGCACGGAGACCACACTGGCGGAGCACCGGCGTTTCTCGGCGACGAACGGCCTCAGATTTGGGCACACATCAATTTTGGTAGCGAAGCGAGACCGTGGAAAGCGGGCGGACTGACCTATCAAAACGTGCGAGGTGCAAGACAAGCGGGATTTAAGCTGCCGCCGGAGCTACGAATCAACAACGGTGTCGCGCCCGTTCGCTATCCGAAACGCGGCGGTGCCGTTTTCTCATCCGGTGAAGGAACGAATCCGACCCACTTTCTTGAAGTCGACCGGCAGACGATCAACGTTGCGGGCGTGGAACTGGAACTCATCTCGTCACCCGGCGAAACCAACGACGGAGTGTCCGTCTGGTATCCGGACGGCAAGGTTCTGTTCGCTGGAGACACCTTCTACCGATCCTTTCCGAATTTGTATGCCATTCGAGGTACACCCAATCGCATCACTCGACGGTGGGCACAAACGCTTTCAAAGTTGGCTGACCATAACGCCGACGCCCTGGTCGGTGGACACACCCTTCCGGTCGTGGGAGCCGATGAAGTCAAACGGGTTCTGAACGACTATCGCGACGCGGTTCAGTTCGTGCACGACAAGACGGTCGAAGGCATCAACAAAGGTCTGACACCGGATGAATTGGTTGAGTACGTGCAGCTTCCCGAACACCTGGCGAGCAATGATTACTTGCAGCCGTTTTACGGGCATCCTGAATGGGGCGTCCGCCAGACGTTTAGCAACTACCTTGGCTGGTTCGACGGCAACGCATCCAACTTGTTCCCGTTACCTCCCAAGGCTGAAGCGGACCGTGTTGCGAAACTGGCCGGGGGAACCGACAAGCTATTGGAATCCGCTCGCGACGCGCTGGCCGCCGACGACAATCAATGGGCTGCACAACTCGCCGATCACCTGCTTGCCATCAACAAAGATGACAAGGACGCGAAGCAAATCAAAGCAGACGCATTGACCAAACTCGCCAGCGACATGGTCAACGCGACCGCCAGAAACTACTACCTCACCGTCGCCCGCGAGTTGCGTGCGGAAGCCGGTCCCGCCAGCAAGGCAAAGATGCCTGTGAAAGCCGTCGAAAAAAGCGAGGCCAACAAGAAGGCGGCGATGGACTTCATCCAACTCGTGATGGGCGACCGCGATTATGAAGCCGCCCGCAAATTTGCGGGCGAATACATCCAGCATGATCCGCGGATCGGTGATGGCTTTGATGCCCTGGTCGAGGCATTGGAAACCTATCCCCCGTGGAAAAACCGTCCCAAATCAACAGTCGAATTCAAGAACGTGGCGGCCGACGGCGACCTCGTCTATCTGCAAACCCATAGGGAGATCAAGGCGGACGACGGCTTCCCCGCGCGCCAGATCGTTGTTCACGTCTTCCGTTTCAACGACGCTGGAAAGATCGACGAACACTGGACCATCGTTCAGTCCGTAAAACTGAAGGACAGCGTAAGCAAACATCCACTGTTTTAACCTGATTGGCAAAGGAAATAGACAAGATGAAAACCATCCTGCGAGCTCCTTGCGGAAATACCTCGTGGAACCATAACGGATGCAACAAGTAAGGAACAACAGAATCAACGCTACGGGACCCAAAACGACTCGCAAGAGAAAAGCAAGCGGCACGCAGCTACGTGTTTGGCTTGATCTCTGCATGTTTATTGGCATGGTGCTGGTACTCGCCCCGCAGGCGACCGGCATTGCGATCCATGAATGGGCGAGCTTCCTGATTATCATTCCGTTATTCCTGCATCTCATCTTCGCTTGGAAGTGGATTGTCAGCATTACTCGACGCTTTCTGACGCGGATTCCGGGTGACGTACGCTTTAACTATCTACTGGACTGGCTTTTGTTTTTTCTCTTTGTGACAGCGACCTTTACAGGTGTGGTCATTTCAGAAGCTGCACTACCCGCACTGGGCATACATCTCACGATCGACCCATTTTGGTCAGCTCTCCATGACATCAGTGCCAATCTTCTGATGCTTGTGATTGGCGTTCATTTAGCAATGCACTGGAAGTGGATTGTGACGAACTTTAGGAGGTACGTTTTACGCAGACCCACACGAGCCAGTGTTGTGCAAGGGAGTGACTTGTAATGCCAACGTTACGTGAGTCGATTCGGCCGATTTTAATCATCATGCTCGCCTCGGCGTTTGTCATCTTTCTGATAGCTCCGCTTGATCAGACTCAATGGGCCGCCGGGATGAGGGCGAGAATTTCGGAATCGGGCGGTGGCGGTTTCGAGGGCGATGGTCCCCGTGGAGCAATCCGCTTCATCGGACCCTTCCTGAAAATTTCAATCCTTATGGGTGTCCCCGCGCTGGTCACGCTAGGAATTCGTGGCTTGATCAGCCGATTTCGCACAAAGTAAACCAGCATTGCCAAGGAGCAGACACGGATGACCTAGAAACGAGATGCCGCTCAGGTCGTCTAATACGACAGCGCCACTTAGCACGTAGCGGCGGCATCCTGCCGCCGACATATTGTTTAACGTTCCGAATTCCGGCGGCATATTGTTTAACGTTCCGGATTCCGGCGGCATATTGTTTAACGTTCCGGATTCCGCCGACATATTGTTTAACGTTCCGGATTCCGGCGGCAGGATGCCACCGATACTTAAGTGGCGGTGTCCTACTAAACCGCTTTACACTTTCGCTTCAAACCAAGAAAAGAGAACCAAAAGATCGCTTTACGCTTGCTTGTCAAGCGCCCTAGCGGCAAGCGAGCCGATACTTCGAGCTCGCGTTAAGCCGCTGAAGCCCGGACCATGCTTGAACTTGGAGTTGACTCCTCCCCTTTTTGCGCGCAACTTTGTGTTGATTTTTAGTGTGTGCACTTCGCTGATTCGTTGCTTCGGCTCACACATTGAACCAAATCCTAGACTGGCAAAGTTCGCGTTTGGGCTCTCGTTTGGAGCAATCACTTGATCTTACTCATTGGCCATGTCGAAGGATAAAAGCGACCGGTGTGACGGGACTCAGGCTCGCTCGCCTGGTCAATGTGCACCGATCATGTTGGGCAGATGCCAACTGATAATGCCATGGTGGTCATCACCGGTCGCCAAGGTTCAGTGTTTGGGTCGAAGAGGTTCCTCCCTAGGTTTTCGTTTTCTTAAAAGTGATTGCTGCTGGTCGTTTCGTCTAGGCCGCTTTAGCGTGCTCGCTTGCCATCACAAAGACACGCTCCGGATCGAATGGCTCGCCACTCTTGTACCAACCGTAAAACATTTTCAAGATCTTTCGCATCACGCAAACATTCGCCTTCTGCCCCGGCATTTTGTCAGCGTCCTTCTTCTTCCAGTAGTAGTCGCCAAAAAGCTTCTGCCGACCGACCAGCGGAATCGCCATCAAGTTCAACACGTAACGTAGTTCACTGCGGCCGCGACGGCTGATCGTCGTCCGCCCACGCCATTTGCCACTTTGACGTTCACACAAGTTCAACCCTGCATAACGCATCAACTGCGAGAGCCTGCGGAAATCATCCGGCGGTCCGGTCTCGGCGACCAAACGCGAGAGCATCCGAAGCGTGACGACTCCCTTGCGTGGACCTGGAAGCCGCGGATCGGAAGTTTGAAGCGTCAGGTAAAGCTCCTGCATTTGACCTTCGATTTTTCGTTGCCGCTGCGAAAATGCCGTGATTTCCGCATAAAGTTGCCGAACGGCGGTGGCTCGGATTTCGGCAAGTGTGGCGGACAAGTGATCCTTTTGATTGCTTGCCGTATCGTTAGCGGCTTGCCAAAGTTTTTTCAGAGTCGCCGTTTTGGTGTTCTTACTGCAAGACTTCATTCGTGCGTAGAAGACTTCCTCGCCCACCGCAACAATCGCGTGCGGGTTGCCAGCGAACTGTTCAATCAGCGCACGGCCGGTCGGTCCGTACAACACCGACTTGTCCAATCGAAGATCAGCAAACAGAGTTCTCAAGTCGGCGTGCAGTTCGCATTTAGCAACCTTGATGCGGGCTTCACAGCGGAGTACCAACCGATGAAGTTCTCGCAGCTGCGCGTAGTGTTTCCCAAGCTTACGGTCTTTGATCAGTTTGCCAAATTTGGCAACCGTCAAAGCCGCTTTCGGATCTCGTTGGTCGGTCTTGCCATGATCGGCGAATTGAATGGTGCGGTACTTGGCGACCGCTTCTCCATGGACTAACGCGGTTCGCATGCCGAGTTCATCGGCCAGCTGCAAGAGTCGTCGATGATAGATGCCCGTTGACTCACAGAGGACGCGAAGTTGACAGTCACCGTGTTGTTGGACTTCGTTGCGGATACCTTCGAGCGTTGTGCGTATTTCGGAACTGTTGTTCTCACACTCGCCACTGATTGATTTCCCCGAGAATTCCATGGCCCAAAACAGCGAATCACTGCCAACATCGAAGGCGACGTTAACGATTCTGACGGCATCAGATGTATTTTGGTTTTGTTGATCTAAAAGAATTGATTTTGACATTGAGATTGCAGTAGAATTCATGAGGCTTCTTTCGCATGTATTGTCGAACCACGATGTCCAAATTGTTGGTTACGACCATTAACACCAAGTGAGCGAATCCTCGTGATTCAGCTCGTTTATTACACCGAGTTTTTGATCGAGCTGATAGAAGGCGATCAGTCCGCCATCGGAGGATAGATTCTCCTCGACTTGCTCAAATTCGATCGGTTTATTGTCCCAAAAGCCGAAGACAAATTGCTGCGCAGACTGTAAACTCATGAAGGGTCTTCCTTGTTTGTCGAAAGTGCTTTGTTGTTAAACACTTAGACGCAAGAAAGGCCCTTTTTGTTTGGTGTCTCGTGAATAATCCGGGCTAGAGCATTTTTCAACAAGCCGTAGGCTGCGTGTTTCGTGGCTGTGGCTTCTAGCCGCAGCATACTTCTGAACTGGGGCTGGAAGCCCCAGCCACGTCAAAAACAAGATCCACTAGAGCATTTTTCAACAAGCCGTAGGCTGCGTGTTTCGTGGCTGTGGCTTCTAGCCGCAGCATACTTCTGAACTGGGGCTGGAAGCCCCAGCCACGTCAAAAACAAGATCCACTAGAGCATTTTTCAACAAGCCGTAGGCTGCGTGATTCGTGGCTGTGGCTTCCAGCCGCAGCATTCTTCTGAACCGGGGCTGGAAGCCCCAGCCACGTCAAAAACAAGATCCACTAGAGCATTTTGCAACAAGCCGTAGGCTGCGTGATTCGTGGCTGTGGCTTCCAGCCGCAGCGTACTTCTGAACCGTGGCTGGAAGCCCCAGCCACGTCAAAAACAAGATCCACTAGAGCATTTTGCAAAAAGCCGTAGGCTGCGTGTTTCGTGGCTGTGGCTTCCAGCCGCAGCGTACTTCTCAACTGGGGCTGGAAGCCCCAGCCACGTCAAAAACAAGATCCACTAAGCGACAATCATCGTTGTCCCGTTTTCTTGCCGGGTCGTCGTCGCCCGAGAGCGGCGACGAGACCGAGCCTACATTTGCTGATTATTGCTCAAGCCCTGCGAACAGTCGGTCGAGAACCGATACAGCGTCTTCATCTTCCTTTGTCGATGCGGTGTCTTCGGCGATCAAATCGACCACCGAATCGACGCTCATGACAGCCGAAGAATCGAACACACTTTGGCTTGGGTTTTGACCTTGGCTCAACTCGGCCATCGGTTCGGAGGATTCGACGGCGTTTGTCTTGGTCGATTTAGAGGCTTCTTCGATTAGCAAATCACCATAAGCCGTCGCACCTGATGCAAACACACCCTCACCCATCGGGACGTAGCGTGACGAGGAGGCAGTGGATTGCGGTGCAATCTGTTCACCCTGTCCAGCCATTTCGCCTTCGAACGTGTTTCGAGTGTCATTCAAGTAATTGATGACATTGAGTGCATCCGATGCCGTGATCAATCCGTCGCCGTTGGTGTCGGGGAACAATGGCAGGTCAGCTGGAAGCGGTGTTTGAGACAAGTTGATACTTGCCGAGCCAGCTCGGCCGAGTGCATTGATGATCTGGAGAGCATCAAGCGGGGTGACTTCGCCGCTGTTGTTGACATCGTTACGGTTGGTTGGATTGCGATACGGGTTGTTCCCGACGTAGATCGAATAGTCTTCGACTTCACCGCTGGTTGCAAACCCGGTCGAGTCGATTGTCGCATCCTCGCTGATTCGGAAACGTGCGTAGGTGGTTCCGGATAGAGCGGTATTTGGGACCGCGATCGAGATCGAGTTACCGGCCCCCACACCGACTTCAAGTCGTCCTGAGCCATTCGAACCGAATTGATAAGCCTCGTTCGCAGCAAAGATTCCGTCTTGGTTCCAATCGAACCAGGCGTCCAAGTAGAACACCCCTGGTGCTGCGATGCCAACGTTGTCGCTGGAATCAGCAGGTAAATTGATATCGACCGACAAGTTGGTCGAGAATCCAGGCTGGATGGCCGAGGTGAAGCGTACGCCATCATCCAAGCGATCTGCGTTGGATAGCTTGGCTTCGGTATCGGGTGTGACGCCGCGACCGAGATACAAGTTGTCGATGATGTTGTGTGCTGTCGCGTCCGATTGATAATTGCTGCCGGGCGCGTCGGCATAGTCAGAGCTACCGCCGACAAAGATAACCAGTTCGGTGGTTCCTCCGTCATTATTGCTTTGCATTTGGTTGCCGACATCGTCGCTGATGATCGGCTGAATCAATGCTCCGGTTCCGGTGATGGTGGCGATTCCGTCGATGACCAAACGGTCGCCGACGATTTCGACGGTTGTGTCCGCGAGGGGGATTGAATCGATCGCGGCCTTGTAAAGTTCTGCGACTTCAGCCGTCGTTGCATCGATCGGTATGACGACCGGGACGTTTTTGTTTTGCCCCGGTGATGCGATTTGAATCAACGTCGAGCCACTCAAGTCGAGTGAGTAGTTTGCGTTTCCGCCAAGCGTGATTCGCCCATCACCTGCGTCTTCTGGATTGAGTCCGAGACCCGCACCGCCGATTGCGTTGTTGAGCCCAAGGACGACAGCGTCAAGTGTTCGGGCGGAAATGACCACAGGGGTCGCTCCGCTGTTAACCACACCGCCGCCGAAATCGAGTTCAAACGTTTTGACGAGATCTGCACCGGCTTGGATCGTAAAGGTTTGACCATCGACAACCGAGGCATCAAGAGCCGCTCCGTCGTTAGGCACGCGAATGCCGAAGCCAACCGACGTGCCGATTGTCGGGCCGTCGATGGTGGTGACAATGCGAATGGCCTCGCTGCTGGCCGTCGCGATCGCGAACGGCGAATCGGCCAACAAGGTAACTCGGTTGTCCGTCGTCGTCGCGGTCACATTCAAAGTGGTCGTTGCGATCGCTGTATTGAGGGCTTCAGCCAATTGACGCGTCGAATCGGTAATCAACACAGGCACCAAAGTGCTATCGGCGATCAATTGAACACCATCGTCATCGAATTCAAAAGTCACCGAATCGACGCCGTCACTGATCAAGACCGTTTCGCCGTCGGCCAAGCCAACCAAGTCAGAGGACATCAGGATGTCGGTAGTGGTGACTGTCACGGTGAACGCATCGGTTAGCGGCACCGCTGTTGTCAATGTCGATGAGCCGAGCAACTGAATGCGATTGTCAAGCGAGTTCGCCGTCACGTTTAGGCCGGCATTGTTGATCGCATCGGACAACGCGGTCGTGATTTGCTCGACGTTAAACGTCTCAGGAACCAAGACACCAACGGTGTCGCCAAACACCTCACCTTCGGTAATCAACTCGAAGGTAACCGTTCGGGAACCATCGAAAATCTCGATCGACTGCCCTTCGATGTCCTCGCCGAACAAGTCAGGAGAAACAACAATGCTGATTCCGGTGTCGGTTTCAAGCGTTGTGAACGAGTTGTCGAGTCCGATCACGGTCGTTAAACCACCATCGCTATAGGTCGATCCTTCGCTGACGCGGAGGACGGCATCGCTTGAATCGAGTAGACGGATCACGTAGACCGAGTCGCTCATCCAAACACCGGCGAGCGGTGTCAAACGAATGACATTGTTCGATGGATCGTAACCGAATCGATAGTCTTCGCCTTCGACGAGCGTCTCGCCGTCACGTGTGACCAGGATCGCGTCCCCGGTCACGCTTGAATCATCGATTCCAACGCCCGGTGTTGGGTCGGCCGGTGCGATACCATCGATCAATTGAATATCGAACGAGGTGTAGATGTCACCAATCGCGGTAACAGCAAGTCCGCCATCGATTCCAATATCCGGGGCTCGTGGCGTCACGAGAACCGCACGTGGTCCAACTTGATCGGCACGATCTTCGGCACCACGATCCTTGAACACGCTTTCGCCTGAACCGGTCGACGTATCGACGCTGGGGTCATCCACTCGCAATTGACCGTTCACATCAAACCGAGGTGCGATGATCGGGCTCGGCGAAAGTCCAATCGCTCCCTTCACGGAAATCAATGATTGGCGATCTTCAAGCGAGTCGATCGAGCTGTCAATGACGGGCGTGCTGGCACGCGGTGTGAACACCAATTGTACTGGATCGATAAAGACTTCTTGAGCCGAAGGAATCAATTGAGCATCAAAACCGTTCTCTTGTACTTGGTTGTTGCTGGCATTGGTTGCGTTGCGATAATAGCTGGTTCCACCAATGACCGTTTTTGAACTCGCGTCATCAACTGCTAGCCCGGTTTGGGTGTTCGCAATGACGTTGTTCAAAATCGTCGGTGCCGCACCATCTTGGACCACAACACCTTGGCTACCGGGGATGTAGATGTCCGCAGCAACGGTTGAAAGTGCGCCGACGGCGTCGATGTCCGCACCGACGGCTCCGGTCGTCAGTGTGCCTTGGGCTAGGTCCGTCAAGCGAACGAATCCGAAGCGGTCATGAGCACCGAAGCCAGCTGAGTCCAAATCGATGGTCGAGTCGATACCGCCGATGATACCCACGTTGATGAAGGTGCTGCCGTCGCGGCTGACCTCGACCATGACTCCTTCAATCGAGCCGGTTTCAAACACGATCAAGTCAGGCCGCGCGTCGCCGCTACCGGTCAAATAGTTGTCGGTAAATGCAACGGTAATTGTCCCGCGTCGCCCAAGTGACGTGGTGAACTCACCATCGGTCGGTTCAACCCCGCTGCCACCTGCATCGGGTACACCGAGTGCTCGGGTGGGATCATCAAACCCTGGGGTGACATTGGCTCCAGCCGTAAAGCTGATCACCGAATCGGCGAAGGAGATTTCACCGTGATCAAAGACCGTATCGTTGTACACATCCGGGAACGACTCGGCTGCTTCGTTCACGTTTCCTCCGACGATGGTGTTGTTCACAATGCGATCGAACCAGATTGGATCACGCTGTGTTCCGCCGGCATCGCCAAGTCCGGTCATGCGGATACCCGCATTGGCATTAAAGGCCAACACGTTGCTTTGTACCACGACGCCTGGCAATAAGTTTTCGCTGTTCAGAACGACTAGGTTTCGAGGATAAACGATTGCCGAGGCGCTCAGATCGGTTTCGTCGACGCCAGTCACACTCGTTCCCGAACTACGATTCAAATCGATGCCAGCATCGGAGTTAAACACGAAGCGGCTGTTTTCGATAATGATAACACCCTGGTCACTACGGTCACGGTTTTCGTCCCCGCGAAGGTCGAATAGCTCGACTTCCGCAAATGCTCCATCGTTTGCGGTGATGATGACGTCGCCATAGACATTGACGCGGCTATCTCCCATCAAGGCGATGGTATCGGGTTGCGATTGTTGGAAACCAAGGTTGCCGTTCGCTCCCGTTGCTGAGATATCGACAATTTGGCTGACCGTACTGCTGCGCAGAGCATTGAGGACGGCGTTGGCGACTTCGTTTGCCGTTGCCGATTCGCTGATCCGAATCGCGGTTTGTGAAGTCCCGCTATTGAGTCCATCGCTGACGCCGAACGCATCAAAAATATCGAACTCGAACGTGAGCGGTGAACCAAGACCCGATACGGTAAAGGTCGCACCGTCGACAACCATACTGCCAGGCATTGCCGTCAACGTGTATCCACTCGTCAATCGATCGTTCGTTGCAAAGGTGCGGAATGTCGCTGCGGCAGCGCTGTCGACGTACTCACTTGCATCACGAATTTCCAATTGATAGGAGCCTGTTACCGTTGGCTGCGTCGGTTGGACGGGCGAGGTCAAGTTGACCGACCCGTTGGGGACAAAGGCTTCGTTCGCACCGATTGGATTCGCGTCGGTGACCAATTCGCCACGCTCGGCGAAACCGATGATGAAATCGTCAAGGAATGCACCACGGAAATCATTTTCGATTCCGCCGCTGATGCCGCCCGCACCAAACAAATCACCATAGCGATCATTGGCATTGAAGAATGGACCGAAGTCATCGATCGTCAATCCAGCGATACGAATGCTTGATCCGGAGACCGGCACCATCGACGGGTCACCGCCAGTGAATCGATCTGCGATGGCCGTTCCCATGGCCGTCGCCACTTCGTCTGCGTTAGCGGATCGGCTAATTCGAATCGAGTTTCCGTCGAGTGTTTCCTGACCGCTCGTTGGTAGAAGGGTGTCGGATGATGTTGCGATCGACGATGCACCAGCTATTTCGATCAGGTTGCCGTCGGTTACGACGCCGATCGGAAGGGTGAATTTCACCGTTGCCGTATAGGCATCGGTTTGGCCAACCGTCCCACTGTCCGCGATGTTAGGGTCATAGGTTTCGTTTCCAAAACCGCTCAAGCCAATATACACCGCATCATTGCTGGTAGCTGTGATTTGGACGGTGCCGTTAACGACATCCGTGACCGAATCGAGTTCATAGCCTGCTGAATCGAAAAATCGAACGTTCGCTCCGATTAAGGGGTTGGTAGTCAAGTCGACGTCGACCGTGATCGTCGTTCCCGCAGTCACTTCCGCGCGAAGCATGTCCACATCATTCAAATTCGTGAGGTTGCCTCCCGAATCGAAGGAGCCGAAACGTCCGTTTCCAAAGATGGTTGAATTGCCGCCCGAATAAGGCAACTGCGTCGCACTGAACAACACGTCATTGCGTCCCGTGGTGACCCCTGCCGCATCGGATGCATCCGAGAAATTGACGTTTTCAGCGACATTGAACTGAGCTTCGGCAACCCCCGCGGCGATTCTCAGCGATTCCGCAATTTGCGTTTTCGTCAATGTGAAAATCGGTTGGTTGAACGTTGTCAGATCGACAGGAACCTGTTCAATGCCGATGACACGAGTGCCATCGTTGAGAGCATACTCTTGGCCGGAGTATTCGATCACATACAATGCATCCGGATCGGAGTATTGCACGGCTAACTCGATTCCGGTCGGAACCAAACGAGTCATGTCAATTGTGTCGGCTACGAGCGAAGCGATCGCTGCTGCACTCAGAGTATCAAGCGTGGTTCCGGCTGGTTGTGATGCCAACAGATCGACGCTGATTTGCCCGTCGGCGACCGGTCTTTGCCCATCGTTGAGAACATAGTCTTGCCCATCGACTGTAATCACGGCGACCGCTGCACTATCGGCTGCGTATGCTTTCGCCAAATTTCGGCCCGACGGTGTGCTTACTGCGGGAGCGAAGTCAATGGAGAACACTTCTCCATTGATCACCATTTGCTCATTCTCGACCAACTGTTCGGCGGAAACCGCTTGGAGCACGTTGGTTGTTGTTTGCGTCGTTCCGGCGCTGGCGAACTCGACGCGTAGGCGAAGTCCTGATTGTCCAGCGAACGCTCCGAGCGGTACACGAGCTTGACGCCAATTACCGTCAGCATTGTCGAATAGCTGTTGGACCTCGGTATCGATGTCATCATCGTAGATGCCGAGTTCGGCCGGGTCGTCGAACTCGTCATCAAAACTCGATTCACCCCGTCCTTCGTTGTTCGTCGCAACAAGATGCTCGACGCCGTATTGATCGATGACGTAGACACGTAGCGAGTCACGGTCATCGCCAAACAACCCTACCGTTGTATCGTCATCATCGAATCCGTCGTTTTCGAGGAAGTAGCTAAAGTACAGCGTCGGCAAGTCCTTGCTTGAAACGCCGCTCAGGTCGATGGCATTGCTCTCAATAACGCCTTTAGCACCACCGGGGAAATTGTAGGTTCCATCAACACCCTGGCCGTCTTGTCGCGGATTGCTGTTGACACCCAATTGCACCGGAACCTCACCGGGCGCGTAGTTGCCTGCGAAGGCAGCGTTTTCGTAGTTAAACGCCAATGAATTTCCGCCGGAGTAATCATCACGCGTTCCGCTATGGATTGCATTGGTGCCATGTCCTTCACCCGTGGTACTCGGTTCGGTAGACGTAACGTGCCACAGGTTGTAGTCGAGCGTGCTGAAGTCAAGCCCTAATGAACCGCTGACGTTGGTGCGAATCGACGATCGTCCGCCCGCAAACACGGGTTGCAGTTCGCCCTGTGTGTTGAATGCATAGATGGTTCCGTCTGCCGTGATGCCGAACAGTGTTTGGCTGAGTTCGCCATCTTGCACGCTGGCCGGTCCTGCTCGCAGACCGGTAAAGTTAATGCCGATCAAGTCGGTTGCGGTGGTCACATAGTTGGCAATCGTGTTATTGTTGCCGGTGCCGGCACCAAGGAATCCGCTGCCAACGACATACAATCCACCGGTGTTGGACACGGCGTAAAGGTTACCGTCAACCAATTCGATCCCGGTGATTAGCCCACCATTTGGAACGCCGCCAGCGGTTAGGTTGCCGGTCGGTTGGCTCGCTTGGCTATTGGCGATATCGCCTAAGAAACCACCGGTGATGAGCACCGAACGTGCATTGGCCGAACCGGTTGGCACAATGGCCTGAATGTCTGGCAAATCCCCAGACGCGTTTGCTTGCTCGACCGCGGCAACGATTCGGTTTGCGATTGTGGCGGAGGTATCGGTCGGATACAGCGTGATCGCATAGTTGTCGTCCTCAACACCCGGTGTCCCCTGCAGGACAAGGCTCGAGGTCATGTCTGCCAGGACGGTGACGTTCTCAGCGTCCGGCAGCGACATTTGAGTGCCTTCGGCTGAAATCGAAATACCTTCGCTGCGAATCGCATCGGCAAGACGTCCTGCCAACGCTTCGGCTCCGAGGGTAGCGTCAATGACGACGGGGATGTTGCCAACGGTGACATTGGCTGCGTCGGTGACGAATTCGAAGGTCTGTGCCGATTCACCCGGCATGGAGATCGAAACTCGATCGCCAATCAATACATTCCCTGCGTCTCCGACCACAACGGTGTAACCTTGGTCGAACTCGAATGTGACCGTTTCGACGGTATTGGTAATCGTGAACCGATCGCCGTCGACAATGCTCGGAGCATTCAAGCCAAACGCATTGATTTCTGTCGCATCGGTAAAGCCCAGCTGAGTCGAGCGAGCACCGACAGGAGCTTCCGTATTGATTTGCCCGATTTCACGAGGTGCCGTTCCTGAACCAGCGTCTTCGAGAGACAGGTCGAAAGTCGTTCCAACCGCTTCTCCGGTGTCCTCGTTGAATTGATAAAGAATGTTCGTTGTGTAGGCCAAACCTTGGCGATCTTGCGGACGGTTGCCGACAAAGAAGCCCGTTTCGGTGCCGAACAGCGATCGAATCGTAATCGCCTCAACCTCGATCCCGTCGTTACTTTCGACATCGAGAATCTGTTGCAAGATCACCGGTCCAGCATCGCCGCCTGCGTCTTGTTCAACCGCTTGGTCATGGTAGGTCACAATCCCAGCACCCACGCTTATTGCATCACTTAGCGTCGCATCCTCCGTGTTGATGCGGACGTACGACCAAGCGTCGTCTGCGGGAGCACGATCGTCAAATCCCGTGTAAGCGAACAATTCCCCGTTGGCTTGGAACGCGATGTCGCGAATCTCGTCACCAAAGTTGCCGACCGTTCCGTACTGAACGCCGGTAAACGGATTGACAATGATCAAACTCGTTCCCGTGTTCACATAGAGCAACACATCGTCGAACGTATAATCGATGATCGAGTCTTGGTCGAATAGAACTTCGACGTCCGGCAGCGTTGCGGTTCCAGGATAGAAATTGTCGAAATTCTGCTCGACAATTCGAGTGACCGAGTCGATGGGCTCAAGCCGAAGCAGCGGGTTCGTGGTGTCGCGGTTGGTGAATTGATCGAGCTGCGCCGGTATACGTTGCTGGTTCGCTACAGCGATAAAGTACGTTCCTTCAGCGAGTTCGCTTGCTCCAATATAGGGGTCGCCCGAACCGAACGAACCTCGCGATAAATCAGAGGCGTCCGCACTGCCAATCGGTTGATCGTCGGCAATGTTGCTGTCCGAACCAATCAAGATCAATTCGCCTGCTTCGTTGAACACATAAATGCCGGTATCGGCGCGAGCAAGTCCGTCAGAGTAATCCAAGTCGAACGCGGTCGCTAAATACAACGCGGCATTATCACGCGTCAAGTTCGTGTAATTCACATCGAACTGATACCAGTCGACATCGTCAATTCCGCTAAGTGAACCGCCAATTGATTTACTAAGTCGATCACTTTGTAAAGGTCCAGCGGCTGTCAATGTGTCGCCCGCCGCGGCTGCATCGTCCCCGGCATCTTCGTCGTCGGCATCTTCATCGTCGATGTCTTCGTCATCGATGTCTTCGTCGTCGATGTCTTCGTCGTCGATGTCTTCATCGTCGATGTCTTCATCGTCGATATCTTCGTCATCGATATCTTCGTCATCGATGTCTTCGTCGTCGATATCTTCGTCATCGATATCTTCGTCGTCGATGTCTTCGTCGTCGATATCTTCGTCATCGGTTCCTGTGTCGACTCCGGTGCCTGCGTTGTCCACGGTGGTCGAGTAGAGTCCTATGATTTGCGCATTACCGAGAGTGTCGTTTGGAGCCTCGACTTCGTACTCGTCGCCAGCCAACGGACTGTGCAACGGTCCGCCGATGATTTGGACACCGTTAACGGCATAGCGAATGTCACTGAAACGAACTTGAGTTCCCGCGTGTTCATCGGTCTCACTCAGACGGACTTGCAATTGGTAGCCGCCGGAGGTCAATCCGCGGCGCAGTGAACTAAGTTGCTCGCTTTGGACTTGCCCGGAAACAACGAGTGAACCATTGGCACCTGATGCGACACTGCTGCTGCGAACGCGAATGTGATAAAGGTTGCGTTGTCCCGCTTCGCCAGGCAACACCAGCCGCATTCCGGCGTCCTTGGGGTTGACCGAGTACAAATCTTGGTGATCCGCAGTCGTCAAACTGGGATCATCGTTGACGAGTCGGTTCAAACTGCCAGCATTATTTGCATCGAACCGTCCATCCGACGATGTCAGCCGGCTCTTGGTGCCGATGGATTCTGCTAAGGAGTCGTCCGATAAAACCAACGTATTGCCATTCGCATCGATCAACTCAATCACCGTGTCGAGCTTCAAATCGGTGCGGTCGATATCAAGCCAAACCAGTGTACCGGCTTCGCCGATGAATGAATAAACATCGACATCGCCCGTACTGCTGATCGATCCATCGACGATGAAACCAAGCCGGCGGTTTTCATCGCCGGACGATTCGTTGGGGGCTAATTCACCGAGGTATTGCGATCGGCCGGGCGTGGGGTTGGTATCCGACGAGCCGACGTTGTTGGGTTCATTTTCGCTTGTACTAGCGACGTTTCGGTCGTCGGCAGCTTCACGGATGGTCACACCGTCCCATGAACCGCTGCCGTCTATATTGATCGGCAATTCAGGAACAAACGGATCGGCTGGATCGCTGGGAATCCATTCGATAAAACTGGTAAATCGAGCACGATCTTCGTTGGCGACCAACGACCACGTGAACGCCGTTCCAATGTCATCGACTCCGTAAGCGGCATTGGCGTTGGGGAACAGTGGATCGGTTGTGATTTCCGGCAAACCGGTACCGATCGACCCGCTGACCGAGGGGGTGTTGTTCTCGGCGTTGATCGTCGTCAACAACTGGTCTGCGTTGTCCGCGGCCCATCCATCAAAGGTTGCATTGAGTTGGTTGTAGCCGTCGTCTTCATAAATACCGCCATGCGAGAAACCGAGGCGATCTTGACCATCGATTGTGTAGGCGCGGAAATTGAATTCGCCTGGGTCACCGACCGAATACAGCGTGTCTTGACCGCCTGCACCTGCACCGTGAGTGAAGTAGCTAGTCACTTGAATGCTACGGACCGCACCCGCATTAATATCGCGTCCATCGACGGAAATGATATCGATGGTCGTGTACATCATCGAACGATTGTCAAGAATAAACGTCGACGCGATCCACTGGAATTGTCGTTCGCCATCCTCCTCTTCTGATAAGTCGGTAAACAATCCCTCGCTGACCACTCGGTCTGGACTCACCAAAGTCGCTGGGCGAGTGATGGTCGTTTCCGCCAACGTAAACGGAGCGGGATTGGCGAACCCAGAGTCAAGATCGATGTCCACAATCGTGGTTGCCAAGAAAGCATAGTTTTGTTGATCGAGTTGCGTGGCGGTTGCTTGATCGATACCCGTCACCAAAATGTCAGTGACTGCGGATCCGCTTTCAACGGTGGCTTCAAAGAATCCAACCACATTTTGATCGATGTCATTATCGATGGTGGTTCCGTTGTCGACTTCAATATCGGTACGATCATATTGAGGTCCAACGGGAAGACCGGCTGGTGTCGCTTCGCCAGCGGTTTCGCTTGTCAGAATCGAAGTGCGAATCCCATCGTTGTTGGTGTCAAGAGCAGGCAGTCCTTCGGGGGTAAAGCCCGCGCCGATCGTGTCATCGACCAATGCGGTCAAGACGACGGGGAAGTCGGGATGGCCGACGATTTGCAGACTGCCGCCGATGCGGTCGGCGATGTCGACGAACTGATCTTCAGCGGTGGCCAACGTGCCCCCAGCGACGATGCCGGCATCGGATCCTTCGAATTTCATTACCAAACTGCCGCGTGCATCGGATTCGAGACGAAGTCCGCCATAAATGTATTGGTTCGGAACCTCGATCGAGCCGCGAACGATGTGGACGATGTCGACATCGTCAAAAACCACTTCGGTCGTCACTTGCCCAGCACGGACTTCCATCCCGTTAAGCCCGAACGTGGCAGCGACGATATCATCGTCGTCATCCTCATCATCGTCGTCATCATCGTCATCCGATTCATCCACGATACCGGAGATCCGGTTGTCTTGTACCAAAGGACCACTGTTACCGATGGATGAGACAGAGCTGATTGGGTCCGAATCGTCATTGTCGCTGTAACTCATTGACGTGTAGGTCGAACGTCCGTAGTCGGTGACCTCATTGAACGAGAAACTATTGACATCGAACGAGGCCATTGGCCCTAGGCCGTCGATGAAATCGTTATTGACAATAACGGGTTGAGACGCCAGGACGAAGACCGTACCGCTTTCGTTATCGCCGTGTCCGGCGCGGTCGGGAAGGTTCGTGTTGTAGAAGCCACGACCGTCCGCATTCTGTTCCAACCGACTGTTGGCCAAACGCAGGTCCGCTTGATGAACTTCGATGGCATTGAAACTAGCGAAGCCACCTTGAATCGTTGCGGTTCCACCTCCGCCCGCGATGACGGCATGGTCGATCGAGGCGGTTGCCCCGTAACCGATATATAGCCCCGCCCAATCACCGGCCGTCAATTCCGAGTTCGCTGTGTCGTCGCTGTCAAACGTTCCTCCGGTACCGTAGCGATCATCCGACAAACTGGTCATCACGACCGGCCGTTGCTCGGTTCCCTCGGCGTAGAAGTGTGCACCGAGCGTCACATCGATGCGTGCCCGATTCATCTTCAACACCGTGCCTGGATCGATCGTCAAGCCTGGATTCAAACGTGCGGTGATGTTCTGCGCCGCTTCGGGAAGTGAGTCCGTTCCCGCGACGGCTGCGTCGATGTAACTCGTCTGACTGGCGTTCAATGATCCCACGAGTCGAAATTCGCCTACGGTTCCGTCGGCAGCGACCGTGGCTCGATAGAGTCGACGAGCGCTGAACAGCGAACCTGCAGGAACCGTTGGTAGTCCCGTCAGCCGCATCGCACCGTCTTCCTCAAGATCAAACGTGGCGGTCGCCAAACTTGGGTCCGATTCGCGGCCTGACGAGTCAACAAACGTAACCCGATACTGATAGCTACCCGACAACACTTCACCTTCAAGCGGGATGCCTGCGGTGTCGGAATCACTCACGCGGATCAGCAGACTCGAAGGAGCATCGATGCTCTGGATCGGACCGCCAGCCGTTCCTTGAATGACAAGGTTTTCGGTCAAGACATGGACGATATCGGTATCGTCGAATCGTGCGGTTTCGGTTAGCGGTTGCAGGACACTTCCGGTTCGCGTGGCGACACGAATAAACAACCCGTTGATCGAGTTGTCGGCAATCGTATTACCGCGGATGTGCGGCCCCACGCGGCTGATATCAGGGGTGAAATCGACACCCGACAATTGCTCTTGGGTAAATCGCGATTCCGCGAACGTATCAGGAGTCGCCGACATCGCAGAATTCGCTGACAAGCGAATGCTGCTGTTAATGATCGTGGGCCGTGTCACTGCCATATCGATCGGGCTGATGGCGACTTGCGGGCCGTTGATCGAGACTTGTCCACCACCATAGCGAAGATCCGCGAACTGAATATGGTTCAGGAAAATCCCTTGGTCTTCCAGGTTCACTCGCGATTCATCCGCTGAATCGATGTCGCCTCGGAAGTCGATACCGCCCCAATCCCCTTCGCGGGCGCTGTCGGGTTGATCGGGATCCAAGTCATCGTTGTAACTCGTAAAGATGACGCTACCGGGGATCTCGTTTCCATCGTCATCCAACGCAGGACGACCGAACGAATCGATGATCGTCGGGGTGCCGAGGATTTGTAGAGACGAGTTACTCAAGTCGACCTGCGGTGAGGTGCTGCCGATGCCCACACGGCTACGACGCATTTTGAAAACCGCACCAGCATCGACAACGATGTTGACGCCTTGTGGCGCGACCAACGATTCACCGTCAGCGAGCGCGATACCGCGGTTGTCAAGGCCGATTTCATAAGCCAAGTTGTCTGCCACGGTACTCAGGTCACCATCGGTACCACCGTTTCCAACGATACGAATCGTATCCCCAGGGCGGGCATCACGGATGGCGTCATCGATGTTCAAATACGGGTTGGAGGTCGCTCGGTTTAAATCGGGATTCGTCGCCGCTTTGTCAACATAGAGAGTCGTGTTGGGATCATTGGGGACGAACCAGAAATTGAATAGTCCGCCCGGTGTTCCATCAAGGTCACCGTCAATCGCATTGCCGGCGGTGTCGCGAATCGCGTCGGCAGCAGAGGCTCGAAATCCCAAGTTCAATTGGTACGTGCCTTCGCTTAAGCCGCCGTAGCCACTACCCGCTGTCGTTGGATCGTAGGTGGTGTTGCCCGATGCGCTAACGCCGATGGCATAGGTGCCCGCTTCAAGTTCGAGTTCGATCAGTGAATCGTTGCTGAAGTAATCGTCGTTCGCGGCGATCTCCACATAGCCATCGCCATCGACCGCATACAAACGCAGGGCGGTGTTGAGCAGGCTGGACGTCGGCAATCGCTCTGCCAACGTTTCAATGCTAATCGTACCCTGCTGATCGAGCGTGAACGAATAGAGGTCGATGTCATTGCTCTCGGGACGGTACATGTATTGTCCGTTGACAATATCCGCCACGCTCGGGAAGGCCGGTTCATTGTCGGTCCCGGGATTCAATACCGAAGCTGTGCTTTGGGTAACGGGTTGTGGCAAACTGTCCGCGTAGCCATATCCGAGCAACTGTCCAACGGCCAGGAAAGCACCGCGGAAAAACTCCCCGCCGATTTGATCAATCGTCGATGGATCGAAGTCCTGGAAATCGAGTACTGCTAAATCGTCGACGCCATCAAGGTTGCGGTCGCGGGTCGCTAGGACAATGGCTTCGGGAGTATTGAGAATCGCGTTGCCGTCGGCGTCACGAAGGGCGGCGGCACTATTGACGCTAGCATCGGCGCCATACAATTCACCCACGGCGATCGAGAACGACGCCTGGCTGGTCAAACCACCGCTGGTTTCGATGAACTGGACGCCCAGGTATTCGCTAAACAGTGAGAGTACTTCGCGAACCCGAGCTTTCTGTTGTTCGGTGATCAGATTGAAATAGGTTTTGGATTCATCAATCCCCGGCTTGTTCGGGTCGTCACCCTGCCAATTGTCGACGAAATCGTATTGGAATTCGGTGATTCCCGCTTCGTTGTCCGCACCGAGACGCAATACGTCGAGTGGAATCGTTCGCTCTAATCGTGACGGATCATCAGGACGGATGTCGCGAATGCCCGGTACATCGGACCCACCGGGCAATTCCAATTCGTAGGCGGAGGTGTTGCTGATCTCACCCGAAATCTGTGCCAATTGGATGCCCGCGTTGGGATTTGAACTGATCGCCCATTGGCTATTCAAATTGAACGCGTCCGAAAAACTATCCGGTGCATCGGTTTGGAAACTGAGCTCTTTAGGAGCAATGTTGATCGGTTCACTCGACCCGATCCTCAGCCTTGCCGCTCCGTCGATAAATTGACCAGGATTCAATGGATCAGCGACACGCGAAAGCGCATTTGCGAATTCGAGGCGAACGATCTTGGTGATTGGATTGTAGGTGACCGCGCTGGGAAGCAATTCATAATCATCCCGAGTGGTCAACGTGTCACGCGTGTAGATCAAGCGATAGTAATTCCGATTCGTCAAGGTCGCTTGATCGATATCACCACCGTCGACATGAACTTCCACAACGTTGGATGCGACGGCGAGCGTGCCATCCGTATTTCGCGTCACTGGTTGCGGGACAACCGCTAAAATCTTCGGGCCACCATCAACCACGAATTGTCCCGTGACACTGGTTCCGTCGTTAAAGTACTCGCCGTCTTCGTTGCGAAGCCCAAGTGTGCCCGATGCACTGATGTCGATCCGATAGGTATCATCGGGAAGCGCTTCGGCAAAACGGAAAACGATTTCACGGTTCGATTCACCCAACCCGACATAACCCGGTGTCAGCACTTCGTCACTGGCGCCGGAGAGGACCAGTGGCGAGTAGAATACGGTTCGATTGCCCATCAAAGTGGAACCTGAACCGATCTGGAGAGATGCGGTTACAAGTTCACTCGCCAGCGAGTTCGAGTTGATCGCAGCGATAAACTGATCGACCGTGGTTGCAAAGGTCGCGTTGGAGTTGACCGTGATGCTGACGGTTTTGCCCGAGACCAAGACTCGCGGTAAGCCCGGACCGTTAAAGTCTTGCGGTGTGACAACGACTGTGGTTCCGGTTCCTGTGGCACCCGTTTGTGCGGCCACCAAACGAACACTGACCGATCCACCCGTCCCTAAATCGGTCACCGCTTGTGACGCATTCGCACCCTGCAAAACGACCGACCGGGTTGTATCCACCGTCGTTCCCACTGCCGTTGCCGAAGCAGGCGATAGCTGCTGGACGGTGATGTAACGATTCACCGATGCGGTGTTGTTGATGAAACCAACCACATCCCCCAACGTCGCAGGCCGTCCCGAGGCACTGTTGAGGCTGAGCGTAATGATCGGAGCAGCGCCCGACGTATCGACGGTCGCCGTGACGGGGGTGCCCGTATTCCCGCGATTTTGCTGGCGATACAAAATCGTCGTTCCGTTTCCTGACAACCCGCTCGAAGTCGCTCGGTATTCAAGCAATTCCGTACCGGTACCCAAATCATTTACAGCGCTGGCGGCTTCGAAATAACCGTCCGCACCCGCGCGAGTGATTGTGATGCCAGCGAGCGATTCAGGGTCGATGTTGGCATTGTCATCAAACCGAAAGGTTAATTCGTTGGGTGATTGAGATAAAACCACATTGCCCAACGGCAACGAATCGGTACGCAGTGTCTCAAAATCATTGAAAAGACTCCCCTCGGTCGTCGCGACGTCACTTTGAATCCCGATAAGCTCGGGACCGGCCAATAATTGACGCGATTCTAGGGTTTCCGTTAGCAAACGGCGTTCGCTGCGACGACGCTTGGCGCGCAAGCGACCCGTCATATTTCGAATGCTCTTCTGGATACCGTCTCGAACGCTCGATTTACGGTTTGTCATCAAACAGCCTCGTGTTCAGTGCCAATTGACTGGCTAAGTTGGGACGTGGGATTCTGCAAACTCGACTTCAATTACCTTCTCGCAAGCTTTCACGCGATTCCTGCATGGAAGCTGAAATCGACTAAAACTACCCGGAGCGTTAATCTAAGTGCTTTGGGTAAAAAAAGACTTTTGGGTGTTTTGTAGGCAGAGCCTGCTTCGGATTCTAATTGTGGATTGTCAGCAAGCAACGAAAATCGTCTGTAGTAGAGACTTTATCGATTTTGCAGTCACTTTTATGCGTAAAGTCGGTTTCCCCCTGCTCTCGGCCCCCTTTGACGAATCGATACAGTCAAAAGTTCCGCTATTGCGTGCTGAATCGCTACCTTGCTATCGTCCTCTATAAAGCAACCTCAAAGTCGCTTGGAAGGAACCACCCGAATGGTGTGTTCGGTTTACTCCAGCTATTTTCCCGGTTTCGCGCCGAAATGCCTCTCGCGTCAGGATGACATGTCAGATGACTAGACAAAAATGCCGTTATCAAACGAACACACACCGCATTTTCCGACCGGCTGTGATGCTGTGTTTCTGTCTACCTGTTGTCGTTTTTTCGGGTTGCCAATGGGCGGCGAGCGGCCAAAACGCTCAAGGAGCCCGCCTTTACGAGCAAGGACAGTACACCGGAGCCCTTCAGCAGTTCCAGAAAGTGATCGAAACCGACCCCCAAAATGCAGACGGCTACTACAATTTGGCTGCCACGACGCACCGATTGGGCAATCAGCGCGGGCAAGCCGAACTCTTGGAGCAATCCGAAGCCCTTTACAACCAATGTTTGGACCACGATCCGAACCACGTCGAATGTCACCGTGGATTGGCTGTTTTGTTGATGGATACGGGCCGAACCGATCGAGCATTTGCTCTGATGAAGAATTGGGCCAGCCAAAACCCGAATTATGCCGAACCACGAGTCGAATTGGCTCGCTTGTACGAAGAATCGGGTGACATGACGACGGCACTAAAATACTTAGAAGATTCCGTGCAAATCGATGCCAACAACTCGCGAGCATGGTTAGCCCTCGGCCGAATGCGAGAGCAATCGGGCGATCTGCGTCAAGCATTACAAAATTATCAGCATTCGCTGGCGATCAATAATATGCAGCCAGCCGCTGCCGCTCGTATCGCCGCGATCAATCAAACCCTGAACGCCCAACCGATGGCAGATCCATCGCTGCCAAACGGGCTAGATAACTCCAGTCAAATCGCGACCCAACCGTCCGTTGGCTACAATAGCGGATTTATTCGCAGGTAGGAGTTGGGAGTTGGGAGTTGGGAGTTGCGTCGCTTCCTTTCGTTAGACTGCGTGCCGATCGGGCCGCGTTCCGCCGCTTTCACCCACAACCGCCATCCGCATCGCCCGTTCCGCCGTCGCGACCGAATCCGGTAAGGATCGCAAACGCAGTCGATTCATCCCCAGCGGTCCCGGTGATCCGTTGAATGCATCCATCATCGTCTTGATTCTATCGAATTGGAACCGAAGACTCGAGTCGGCTTCGCCGAGATTCTGAAAGCTATCCAGTCGCAATGCCGATAAGAAACAATGCGGTGATTGCCAACAGTAAAAGTCCATTGAACATGACGCCGAGAATCGGGAATATCCGGTTTCGATTCGCGGCGAAGATGCCCACAAATCCGAGTGCCAGCCCTAAAAAGGTTAGCCCGATGATCGCAAAGACGCACAACCCGACGATGATCGCTGATGCAGATTCCTCGTCCATCCCGCCTGGATTCGAGCCTTCGATGATCGCTGCGACCGCGATCAATGCGAACAATGCAAAGCCCATACAAATCGCGGTCAAGAAAGAAACGATCCCAAGCCCCGAGTGCTTCAACCTTTCCGAATAGGTGCCATAACCTGGATTGCCAACGTCTTGATTCAGCGGTCTGTAAGGATAGGAATGTGGGGGAGTTGATCCGAAACTCATCTCAATCGGTCCATAAGGCAAAGGGCGGTAAACCGTCAGTATACTGCCGGTTTACCACCCATGCTACTTTGCAACCCGCCGCGTCTTGGTGGCATAAAAAAGGTTCATGCCAGCTATCCGTTTCCATCGACGCCCGCGCATGAGCAGGCGACGAAACGTGGCATAGGCTTCTAGCCTGTGATGGTTGGTTTCCATCGACGCCCGCGCATCAGCAGGCGACGAAACGTGGCATAGGCTTCTAGCCTGTGATGATTGGTTTCCATCGACGCCCACGTATGAGCGGGCGACGGAACGTAGCATAGGCATCTAGCCTGTGATGATTGGTTTCCATCGACGCCCACGTATGAGCAGGCGACTGAACGTGGCATAGGCATCTAGCCTGTGATGGTTGGTTTCCATCCACGCCCGCGCATGAGCAGGCGACGGAACGTGGCATAGGCATCTAGCCTGTGATGATTGGTTTCCATCGACGCCCACGTATGAGCAGGCGACGGAACGTAGCATAGGCTTCTAGCCTGTGATGATTGGTTTCCATCGACGCCCGCGCATGAGCAGGCGACGAAACGTGGCATAGGCTTCTAGCCTGTGATGATTGGTTTCCATCCACGCCCACGTATGAGCAGGCGACGAAACGTGGCATAGGCTTCTAGCCTGTGATGGTTGGTTTCAATCCACGCCCGCGTATGAGCAGGCGACGAAACGTGGCATAGGCTTCTAGCCTGTGATGGTTGGTTTCAATCCACGCCCGCGTATGAGCAGGCGACGGAACGTAGCATAGGCATCTAGCCTGTGATGATTGGTTTCCATCGACGCCCACGTATGAGCAGGCGACGGAACGAGGTCAAAATAATTCCAATAATTTATTCCGCTCGGAGATAGGAGTGACGCCTACAGCAGACAGTCTTAGACGATGCTATCGACCCGCTATGCTAATTGCATAGAATGCGGAAATTACCAATCCCCACTACTGCATCCCAATCGACCAATATGGTATCGCGTGTTTCGAAAGAATTGGCGATCTGCAAACCGCCACAATGCTCAAGGCCGGACTCGCGAAACGGCAAAGCTAACGGCTCAATACATCTGAAAGTCGCCGACTGCTTCGAAGGCCGATTCGTAATGTTCGATCTTCCGAGGGCCTTCCCATTCGTTGGGCCACCAAATGGCGATGACATCAAATCGGCATGCGCTGCCGACTAAGTTTTTGCGTTTCAAATAACGTAGTGCCGCGCGAGTAATCCGTCCCTGTTTCATTTCATCGACACGGTCTGCCGGATGTCCCGGTTTCGTTGTCGCAAGTGTCTTGACTTCAACAAAGACGAGGAGTCGCTTCTTCGGTTCAACCGCAATGATATCAATCTCACCTGCTCGATCCGATTCGCTCTCGGCCAATACCAGCAATCCATTTTGACGCAGATAACGAGCTGCCGCCTGTTCGCCACGTTTACCAATTGGCCCATCGTCATCGATCGCACCGAATCGCCATTGAAGATAGCGGTTTTGCAAACCAGTGAGCAAGTCTTTGGTACTCATGTCCAACAAGTCCTCCACCCGAATTGTAACCGATTTCCAATGAACAAGGGTGTCGAAATCAAGGACGTCGAAGGTGTCCCATCGATTTGACGAATACGAGAATCGGTGGCGGATGTTAGCCCAATCGATGGGTCACCAGACGTCGTCAGGTCCACTATCGCCATTTCCGATTTTCAGCGAGAGTAGTGAGACTTTTCCAAGCTCTGACACGCACTTCTCCGCAGAGAAAGCTGATGAACGATAAACCGGTCAAAAAGCAACGTTTTGAGTTCATCGATCAATTTCGAGGTTTTATCGGCACGCTGATGCTGCTGGGACATTGTTCCTACTACTTCAATTCCGTCTGGATTGATCTCGATCCTCTGGCCCCTCATTTCGACTCTCAAGCCCAATGCCTACTTCGCTATATCGGTTATCTCTGCGCACCTGGATTCTTGATGATGAACGGGGCAATGGTTTGGTGGTCTTATGACCGTCGGATTGCAAAGGGAACATCCCGATGGCAGGCAGGTGTGAGTCTCATCGAACGAGGCCTTTTTCTAATCGTCGTTCAAATGACGTGGGTCAACTCTTCGTGGGGTGGATTCCGAGTATTCAAGCCGTGGCATCTTGGAGTGATCTCGTGTATTGGGCTCTCCATGATCTGCCTCACACTGATTATCCATTGGCGGTGGTACTATCGGCTTTTGTTGGCAGCATTCATCCTCGCCGTTCATCCGTTTCTATTGAAAATCCCGTATGACCATGAATCAACGTTAGAACGTGTCTTGATGCAGACATTCATTGATTCAGGAACGTTCAACAAGTATCCGTTGCTACCTTGGTTTGCGATGGCGATTCTGGGATCGGTGATGGCGACATGCTGGCTACAGCGATGGACGACGGACTCCGAAAGAATCCGCAAAAGTTTGGTGGTTGCCGTCTCCACTTTCCTACTTGCGATTCTGATTCGGCTGATGCAAGGTTACGGAAACATTTTGCCCTATTGCGAAGTGGGGTCGTGGACCTTTTTTATGGACCAGAAGTACCCGCCAAGTTTGTTTATGAGCCTATGGTTTTTCGCAGCTGTCGTATCAATGGTGACCCTATTCATTGCAATGGGCCGGATCGCACCGCAAGTTTTATCGGTGTTTAGCATCCCAGGCAAAGTGCCACTTTTTTTCTATGCGGTGCATTTGGCGTTTTTAGGGGTGTTCATCAAACGCTTTGATTTCCACTATCGTGATGGTGGTATCCTTGAAACGTTGTTGGCAACCGCCGTCTTGCTTTGCATCATGTTGCCACTTTGTAAATGGTTCTACGGCGTTCGCAGTCGAAGTGGCAACTACTTTATTCGCATGATGTAGGCGGCGTCGCCTATTCGACGGTCGATGTTATTACAGCATCATCGACGGGGATGAAATCTTTCGACGTCAGCCAACTGTCACTTAGCGTCAAGCTTACGAACAAACCAACGAACACAAATGCCGATAGGAAGATGGCTAAGTTGAACGGTTTGTCATACAGCAAGTGCATGAAGAACAAGGCCACGATGATCGCCTTGATCGTCGCAATTCCCATCACAATCGCAACATCAATACTGCCAAAATCGAAACTGGCCTGTGCAACGGTAACGATTGTCAAAAAGACTAAAATGCAAAAGACAGTCAAAAGCATCGGAACGGGCATCGGATGTGCAAAGTTGTAACCTTCGCGATGATCGTCAGTCGAAGAGTGATCGTGGTCAGACATGGTTTGCATCTAAAAAGGATTGCGTGGTGATTGAAAAAGTTTGTCAATGTCGGGCTCTGTTTGGTTCGCTATGCCAAACGCACGACTAACGGATCAAGTACAGAAGCGGGAACAAGTAAATCCAGATCAAGTCGACCAAGTGCCAATACAAACCGACATAGTCAACTGGACCAAAGTACTGGCGATTGAAATCATTGCGAACCGAGCGAACCAACAACCAAATCAAGACACCGATACCAGCCAAAATGTGGATGGCGTGAACGCCCGTCATGCAGTAGTAGATGCTGAAGAACACACCCGCACGACTGGGGGTCAGGAAGTCGCGAGGTGTGGCGTGAATCGTTGCATCGACCCCGCCATCTTTGTTCAGTATCACAGAGCCGGTGGCCATTTCGGCCTGTGCGGCACGAGCATTGAGTTCGCCCAGCAAGCCACTGTTGGTGGTATCGCCAGCCAAACGTTCAACGACACCATACTCGGTTTGGCCCAGGGTCACTTCCTCTGACAGATGGTCTGAGGATGCTAACACGTCGATCGGTTCGTCCAAAAGGTGATCATCCACTGCATGTTCGCCGATCTCATCATGCAAGGCTGCGTGGCTTTCGCCTGAACCGTCTTCGAGGAACATCCCTAAACCAACGCCGACGAAGAAGCAAAGTGCTACGACCGTAAGCGGCTTGAGTACCGCAACCTTGAACTTATCGCCCTGGAAAAATGCGACCGCTAACCAAACCACAATTCCGACTAGAAACAAAGCGAATGGTAGACAAAGCCACATCAAGTAGTTCGGTCCGTCTTCGATGTGAGGATGGGCTGGGTCGTATTGGAAAAAGCCCGCTGGCAATATACCCATATTGAACTTATGGGAATACTCAATGGCTTTGACACCCAAGAAGACCATCGCACATGACAATGTCGCGGCCAGCATTCCGGTTAGCTTCTTGTACTCCTCGGTTTGCGAACAACGAACGGCCCAAGCCATCGTAAGTGAACTGAACAACAACACGCCTGTATTGATTGCACCGAGTTTTGTATTCAAGAATTGGCTACATCCTTCGAAGACTTCAGGACTAAGCATACGGAACATTGCGTAGGCACAAAACATACCGCTGAAGAACAGGACTTCCGTTACTAGGAAAATCCAAATCCCCAACTTACCACTGTCATACTGCTGCTCCGGCGTCTCGAAATGGTGCGCCAAAAAAGACGGATGATCGTGGTCATGGTCCCCGTGAGCATCGCTTCCGTGATTGACGGACTCAGGATCATTCCCAGCAGGTTTGGCTTCAATAGTCGACATGAGTTTGGAAACAGCTTAGATGAATAAATGGTAAATTGAGAGGAGATCGAGGCAGCGTTAGTTTTGACCGCCTGCATGAGCAGGAGCCTCGTCCGGTATTGTCTCCGGTGCCAATTTTCGCTCGGGCTCAATCGTAACATAACGTTCGTTTTCTGCATCCCATTCGATATCGTGGAAATCGTATGGGTCGCCGACAATTGGAGCACGCTCGAAATTATAGAACGGTGGTGGACTTGTGCAATTCCACTCCAACGTCGCTCCGCCCCATGGGTTTGCTACCGCTCGGCGACCACTGAAAAGCGACCTCAACAAGACGATAAGCGCCACAAGAAGTCCGAAGCCGAGCAGCGTCGCACCATGCGTACTCATCGTGTGCAAGAATGCAAACTCGGGATCGTAGGTTGCATAGCGGCGTGGCATCCCACGGCTACCGAGTACAAATTGTGGCAAGAATGTCAAGTTGAAACCGAGGAATACCAACAAAGCGGAAATGCGTCCGCCAGTTTCGTTATACATCCGACCAAACATTTTCGGCCACCAATGAAACAACCCGCCAAGAAACGCCACCAGTGTTCCTCCCACCATCACATAGTGAAAGTGAGCGACGACAAAGTAGGTGTCGTGAAGGTGTTGATCTGTTGCCAATGTGCCCAAGTGCAGTCCTGTCAAACCACCGATCGTGAACAAGAAAATGAACGAGATCGCGTAACACATCGGCGTCGTCAAGCTGATCGATCCCTTGTACATCGTCGCCAACCAATTGAACACCTTGATCGCGGACGGAATCGAAACCGTGAACGTCAAAGCACTGAAGATGATGGTTGTCATGTCGCTCATTCCGGCGGTGAACATGTGGTGTCCCCAAACCAAGAATCCGAGCAATGCAATCGCGATGGAAGAGTATGCGATAAAGCGATAGCCGAAGATATGCTTGTGGCTGTGAACGCTGATGATTTCGCTGATGATTCCAAATGCTGGCAAGATCATGATGTAAACAGCCGGGTGGCTATAGAACCAGAAAAAGTGCTGGTAGGTGACCGGGTCGCCATTAAACTCGGGATTGAAAATCCCAATCTGCATCGTCCGTTCCGCGATCAACAATAGTAGCGTGATACCGAGTACCGGAGTCGCCAGTACCTGGATAATGCTGGTCGCATAGGTTGCCCACAAGAACAGCGGCATGCGGAACCACGTCATTCCTGGTGGACGCATTGTATTGATCGTGACGATAAAGTTCAGCCCTGTGAAGATGGAGCTAAAGCCGAGAATGAAAGCACCGAGCGTGGCCAGGATGACCGATGTATCGGTGGTCGTACTGTAAGGCGTGTAGAACGTCCATCCCGTATCAAGCCCGCTACCGCAAAGAGCCAAAACGAAGAAGATTGCACCAAAAATCCACAAGTAAAAACTGCTTAGGTTCAACCTTGGGAAGGCAACATCTTTCGCACCGAGCATGACCGGCACCAAAAAGTTACCGAGTGCAGCAGGGATACTCGGGATGATGAACAAAAAGACCATGATCGCGCCGTGAAGCGTGAACACTTGGTTGTAAATGGCGTTACTAAACAAGGCGCCATCGGGATCAACCAAATGCCAACGCAGCGCAAGTGCCAACAAGCCACCGAGTAGGAAAGAGAGTGATACACCGATTAGATACATCACACCGATCCGCTTGTGATCGAGCGTAAAGATCCAAGAAAGCACTCCCTTGGAGTTTGTTAGATAGTTTTCACTCTGAGTCGGAAAGCCGGGATCGCGAACGATTCCTGCTGGCAACGTTGTTCCTGCTGACATATTCAATACCTCTTTAGTTAACGCGGTGGCGGCGTCAATGATCCACGATTGTGCTGGTAAATAATTCTTCTCTGCTGCTGCCTTCGCCGCGACCGTTACTGGCCCGCCGACGAAAGAGATTTAATGTAAGCGATCAACGAATCGATATCGTCATCACTCAGTTGTCCTTTGTAACTCGGCATGACGGGCGCGTAGCCAGCTACAACTTTCTCTTTCGGATACAAGATCGATTCTCGCAGGTAGTTTTCGTCAATCATAGCCGAAGGGCCGCTCGCAAACGCTCGCGTCGATCCAAAAGCATCTTGATAGGAAGGGCCAACTCGCTGGGAACCATCGATACTGTGGCAGCTTGAGCAACCGCGACGCTCGTAAAGTTGTTCACCGTAAGCTTCGAGGGAAACGTTATCGCCCCGACTGCTGTATTTCTTCACCCAAGCCTCAAGGTCTTCGCGGGTTTCGTGAACCACCACCACGGTCTGCATTTCGGAATGGTTTTCACCGCAGTACTCGGCACAGTACAAATCGTAAAACTTGTAGCCATCGGGTGTGAATTGGTATTTGTCATAATCCCACGTGCCTCCACTCTCTTCCACTTCTTTCGTTGCTTCGGCCAACTCTTCATCACTCACCTTGGGCGTTACCAAGGTCGGCTCGAACCACATGTAATTGTAGCGACCAGGAACCACGTCCTTCTTTGCTCGGAAGGCAGGAACATACAAACTATGGATGACGTCGCTGCTGCGCATCGTCAACTTCGTTGGTTCGTTCACTAAAAGATGCAATTCAGGGTGATAGGTTCCCTTGCCATAATCCATCGTCCAGCCCCATTTGAAAGCTTGGACCCCGACTTCGTACGATCCGTCGGGAATCGTCCGCATATCCAAATATACCTTCGCACCAAAAATGAACATTCCGACCAAGAAGATCGAAGGGATCACCGACCATGCCAATTCAAGTGGCGTGTTATGCGATACCTGACTCGTTGCCTTTTCCCCTTTTGCCTTGCGGTACTTCAACGCAAAGAAAAAGAGCGCAACGATCACAATCACGAAAAAGAAAAACGCAATCCCTGTGATCCAGTAATACAACGAATCCACTCCTTCGGAAAACGTCGATGCTGAATCAGGGAACCAAGCATAGTCCTCGGTGTAATCGGCTAAGAGTGAAAAGGCGGCAGGTAACATAGTCAATGTTCAGTCGTTCGAAAGATATTTGAATGGAATGGAATGGATTCTAGGATTGACAATCTCGAAGCTCGGCGCGGGACTTCATGCCAAGTGTTCAGTCCGCGCCTGTTTCGGTGCCCGTAGTCGCCCAAACCAGTAAGGGGTCAAGCAAACCAGCATGACAACGATGGTGAGCGCTCCGCCGGCCCGCATCATTCGCCAAGCTTGTGGCGTATAACTATTGCTGCTCGAATCGTAGCTGTAGCACCATAAAATGAACTGATCGACTGGCGATCCCACACTCCCCTCGCCTGCTTCGACCAAGGCCAACTTCAATTGATCTGGCGGGAAATCAATACTCAGGGAATACCGAGAAATCACTCCTTCAGGCGAAACGAACGCCAACATCGCCGGGTGGTTGTACTCGCCCGTTTTTTCATCATAGCGATATCGAAAACCCAAGATGTCTGCCAAACGGGTGATCACTGGCTGCGTCGCCGTACAAAACTCCCAGCCTTCGTCGGCCCCGGGTTGAGCTGACAATTGCTCGATATACTTGTTCTTTGTCTTTTTTCCAATTTCCGGGGTCTCGGCCGGATCAATGCTAACCGTCAAAATGCGAAAGTCTTCACCGAGTTTTAGCTTCAGTTCATTAAGCGACGTCGTGAGCGCGTTGAGCTGAACACTGCAAAGCATCGGACAACTGCTGTAATTCAGCGTGACGATTGTCGGTTTTTTACCATCGAAAAAATCGCCCGTGGTGACCTGCCGCCCCAATGAATCCGTCAATGCTAAGTCGAGCGGTATGCGATTCCCAAGGTTCTGGTCAACCGTGATGCCCACCGCTTCGGGTGGCAACGAATTGTTTAGCTGTACGTCTGCTCCGTCTTGCAGTTGAGTTTGGGCGGATGCCCTATTTAACCCTGAAAACGACAAGCCCACGATGATGCAAACCACGATCGGCATGGGGAGCGAAAAGTGATCCGAGCCGAAGTTACGCTTCATCTTCGCTCTTGTCATTGGTGTTTTCTTCCACAGCATTTTTGTTAGCAGCATTGTCTTCTGCCTTATCGTCTGATGTACTATTTTGGACCACCAACTCGATCGCTTTATCAATCGGGATCGTGATGTTACCGTTCATTTCATCGACGCCATACGCGGTGATTTGCGCTTCTTGCTCCGCGTTGAATTGGTTTTGGCGTCGGTACTGATTGTCGCTCATCGATTCAATCTGCCACTTGGCCATGGCGAAGTACAGTACTTGAACCGCGAGCGCGGTCATCACTGTAACGAGAACCGAAATCGCGCCGATGGCGAAAATGCGTTTCGTGTTGAGGTCGTCGTAATGAGCCATAGCGAATGATTGGGAGGCTAGTTATTTGGAATTGTAGTCAAACAGGAATAGAAACAAGGAACAAATGTGATTTGTTTGCTTGATTTAGATATTTTCGAATGCCAAGGATTCTCGGAAACGTGGGTCGCGTGACGCAGCCACTCGAGTCTGGCCAGCCACTCTCAGCATCATGCCCAACATCAATGTCGCCATGCCGACAGCCATTAATATGCTGGCAAAAATCCCTATTGCTCCGCCAACCGCTTGCATGGCACCATCCGCGCCGGTGAATAATTCCGGCATCACACACCAGTAAATGTCTACGTAGTGCAAAATCAAAATGTATACGGCCCATCCAAACACCAACGGCGGCCGTCTGCGAACGTGTCGGCTCATGGTGCTGATAAACGGTAAAATCCAATGAAAGAACACTAAGGCCAACGACACCCAGGCCCAAACCCCAATTTGGCGATCGAAAAGCCAAACCGTTTCTTCAGGAATGTTGGCGTACCAAATCAGCAAGTATTGGCTAAACCCGATGTAGGCCCAAAAGAAGACGAAGCCGAAGATGTATTTGCCCAGGTCATGATAATGTTCCACGGTCACCTCGTCCCGCAAAGCGCCTGTCTTTTGAAGCACAAAGGTCCCGGCGGCGATCGCACAATGTGCAGCTAAGATGCCACCGGCGAACATGTAGACACCAAACATGGTCGAAAACCACATCGGAGCCAATGTCATCACCCAGTCGAACATCGCAAACGACATCGATAACGACAACAACATCAGCGCAGGAGCGCTCCATTTTTGCATCCGTTCGGTGGCCTTGATTTCACCCGTCTCATCCTGGCGAACACTGGATCGAAAAAAGTAAACCGCGAGTCCAACCCAAATCAACAAATAGACAGCCGACCTAACGGTGAAAAATTCGGGGTTCAGGTACATCAGCTTATTGTCCCACGTCTCGGGACTGAGATGATGGTGCTCAGCAAATCCGGGATCGTCCCACTTATAGATCGTTCCTTCACCGATCCAAAGCGTTGCCAAGATGGGAATGAACAAGAACGCCAAGGGAACCAACATGATCATTATCAATTCAGCAACACGGCGAACCACCACGCTCCACCCGGCCCGACACAGATGCTGGATCAAAACAAAGAAGGTCGCCCCCAAAGCGATCGTGAGGCAATAGATGAATGCCGTCAAATAGGCGCTCATGCCGAATTCATTGCTAACGCCAAACGTACCTAGAGCCCATCCGCCAATCAGCACCAACAATCCACCAGCACACAGCGGGACGCTGAGTGCCGACAATTTTGCGGGCAATTGAAATGCAGGGTCGTCAGCAGGTTTGATGGCCGGTGCGTGCTTGGACATCTCGATGAACAGTTTTATAAGGTGAAAATTTCAGTTAATCGTAGCCTAGGCTTCTAGCCTGGGTTTGGTTTTCTTCCCAGGCTGGAAGCCTGGGCTACGGTTGTGTCCCAGGCTGGAAGCCTGGGCTACGGGTTGTGTCCCAGGCTGGAAGCCTGGGCTACGGGGTTGTGTCCCAGGCTGGAAGCCTGGGCTACGGGTTGTGTCCCAGGCTGGAAGCCTGGGCTACTATGCTTTCGTTGCTCGCTCTTGTTCCTTCTTCTTCTCGGCTTCGGCCTGCTCCTTGAGCATCTTTTCTACCTCCGCCTTGCGAGTCTTGATCGTCTCTTGCTGCGAATCGGGAACGAAATCAAGCGATGCGTTTTGGCTTTGTTGAAGTGCTCGCACATAAGCCACGATCGCCCAGCGATCTCGAACCTTAATCTGCCCGGCATAACCAGGCATCTTTCGAATGCCGTTACTGATCGTATTGAACAACTTCCCATCGGGATACTGATCCGAATACAATGTGTCTTGGTGCATCGATGCAGGCGGGATCCATGACGACGCCATGATTTGTTGAGCTCGTTGATGAACCAACCCATTACCACGACCGTCTCTGCCATGACAGGTCGAACAGTAGATATTGAACTGCGCCTGGCCCTGTCGGACAAATTGTGAAGTTAGCTCGACTGGATTCGTCTCGACCCAGGGCGTTGTGTCCATCACACTTTTCTCCGGTCCATCCCCCTGCTCTGCTGCAGCTTCACTCGGTTTCTCTTCATCCTCCCCTTGCGGATACAAGGCGACAAGTTGACGTTCCTTGTTGATTTGCTGCAACGCCAATGATTCCATCTTGATTCCGGTTAGGAAATCAAGATCGTCTTCCATGTCGCCTCGGGCAATCGTTCCAGGAACATCCGGTCGCATCGCGCGATTGTCGGCAAACAGTGTCGTCGTTTGCTGGGCATCACGGGCCGGCGAAAAGTCCATGTCTGGGAAAATGTGGAAACGTGGCTTGCTGCTGGTCGTTACTCGCATCCGGGCCAAAATCAATGCCGGGATGAATGACAATGCGATGACCGTGATCAACGTCGTGATTAAAAACTTGGGGATCTGGGTCGGTGAATCATCTTCGACGACTGTGTTGATGTATTCGGTACCCGTATCAGCCAGCAATTTTTCGGCGCCCGCTTGATCGTAGCTTTGATCTTTTGCATCGATGTACAAGAAGAAACGATCGTCGGTCGCACGATCAAATCGCGGATCGGTGAAAATCGGGTTGCTGAATTTCGGCAAGCCGTTGAGAGCCCACATGCCGAAGAACGTTCCAAAGGACGCTAGCAAGATCGTTAACTCAAACGCAACCGGCATGAATGCGGGAAGTGAAATGTAGGGTTTACCCGAGATGATGTACGGGTAGTTGATCCCATTCATCCAGATCTGCATCATCAGGGCGATCGTCAATCCGGTTAGTCCCCCAGCAAGAGCGATCCAAGGTAACTTGGTCGGTTTGATACCGAGTGCCGCATCAATCCCATGCACAGGAAATGGCGTGAACGCATCCGTTTTCGTATAGCCAGCATCACGGATCCGCCGGCACGCATCGAGCAGCGTGTCGACCGAAGTGTACTCGGCAACGGTCCCGTGGACTTTCTTCGTGTTGTTATCGTCAGACATACTATTTTCGTTATTCTTGCTCATGTGCCATGTGATATTGTTTCGCCAATGTCGCTTTCGTTTCTGCCATGTTGATCACTGGCATCAACTTGCAGAACAACAGGAAGAGCGTGAAAAACAACCCAAAGGAACCGATCAACATCGCCCAGTCGACCCAGGTCGGCGAGAAGTAGGACCAAGCACTCGGAAGATAATCACGCGACAAACTAGTGACCACAATCACGAATCGTTCGAACCACATGCCGATGTTGACAAAAATACAAACGATCACAATCAAAACAGGTGTGGTGCGGAATTTCTTGAACCAGAACAATTGTGGACTTAAAACATTACAAGAGACCATCGTCAAATAGGCCCACCAATAAGGCCCAAGTGCTCGGTTCAAAAACGCGAATTGCTCTTCAGGAACTTGTCCATACCAGGCGATAAAGAACTCGGTTCCGTACGCCAAGCCGACGATCGAACCCGTCGCCAAGATGATCTTGCACATGTTCTCGAGGTGACGAATCGTGATCAATTTCTCTAGCCCCAGCATCGATCGAGCGGGAACCATCAAAGTCAACACCATCGCAAAGCCGCTAAAGATCGCTCCGGCAACGAAGTAAGGTGGGAAGATCGTCGTGTGCCAACCGGGGACCTGCGAAACCGCAAAGTCAAAGGAAACGATCGTGTGAACGGACAAAACCAGCGGAGCCGCGAATGCTGCTAACAATGCATACGCCTTCTCGTAACGCATCCAATGCCGTGACGAACCGCTCCAACCAAGCGCCAGAATACCATATGCCATTCGTCGCCATTTGTTCTTTGATCGATCGCGGAACGTTGCCAAGTCGGGCACCATTCCCATGTACCAAAACAGCAGCGAGACCGTCCCATACGTACTGACCGCAAACACGTCCCACAGAAGCGGGCTGCGGAATTGTGGCCACATCCAAAGATTCAAACTGGGATAGGGGGCCAACCAGAAAGCCAACCACGCTCGACCAACGTGGATGCCCGGAAACGTTCCCGCACAAGCGACGGCAAAAATCGTCATCGCCTCCGCCGCCCGATTGATACTCGTTCGCCACTCTTGGCGGAACAGGAACAAAATCGCACTAATCAACGTGCCCGCGTGACCAATACCAACCCAGAAAACGAAGTTGACAATCGGCCAACCCCAGAAAACGGGGGCCGCATTACCCCAAACACCCACCCCGGTGTAAATCAGATAAGCGATGCAAACGCCGAGCAAATTCATCAGTGCGAATGCGACCAAGAAACCGGCGAACCAATTTGCACCCGGTGGACGCTCGGCCACACGACATACCGTTTCGGTTATATCGTGATAAGTCGTATCGCCAAGGACCAACGGAGCACGTTGGCCAGGACGTTCCTTGGTATTGTCCAATCCGTTTGGGATGGCTAGGGACATATTTGAAGTTTGAAGTTTGAAGGAGGAAATTTGAAAAAATGATTCTGCCAGCTTAGCGGTTAGCTTTCCGTTTCCGTATCCGTGATGTGCTCACCCGCTTCGAGGTCATCTTTGTGCTCATGCTCAGTATGCTCATGCCCCGAATGCTCATGCTCAGTATGCGGCTCTTGGATCTGTGCCAAATCTTCGATCTGAGCACGCGTCATAAGCGAGGGATGCGGATTGCGGACTCGAGCCAAATACTGGGTTCTCGGCTTGAGGTTCAACTGCGACAGCAGACCGTAATTGCGTGGGTCGGCATGAAGTTTTGAAACCTTCGAGTTGGGATCGGCTACATTGCCAAACTCGATCGCCGTGGTTGGGCACGATGCTTGGCAAGCGGTCACGATGTCACCATCGGCAATCGGACGTCCGCCATCTTTGCGCGCTTGGATTTTGGCCTTCTCAACCCGTTGGATACAGTACGTGCATTTTTCCATGACCCCACGACCACGAACCGTCACTTCGGGGTTCATTACCAACGCCTGCAGATGGCGATTGGCTGCTTCGATCGAACTCGGGTAGGCGTCGATCCCGTAGCCAACGCCGACGTCTTTGTTGTAGTCGAAGTAGTTAAACCGCCGCACCTTGAAGGGACAGTTGTTGGCACAATAGCGAGTTCCAATACAACGGTTGTACGTCATCGCGTTGATGCCGTCGTCGGTGTGCACCGTTGCCGCGACGGGGCAAACCTGCTCGCATGGCGCGGTTTCACAGTGCATACAGGCAACCGGTTGCTGCACCACATCTGCGTTTTCTTCGTCGCCTTGGAAATAGCGGTCAATCCGGATCCAATGCATTTCGCGGCTGTTGAGAATTTGCTCTTTGCCAACGATCGGTATGTTGTTTTCACTTTGGCAAGCGACCACGCACGCATTACACCCAGTGCATTTGGTCAGGTCGATCGACATGCCCCACTGAGGCACTTTGGGATGTTCTTCTTCGATTTCATTGATCGGTTCACGCCACAGTGAACCGGAATCGTTGCGTCCGACGGCAGGAACGTGCGGGCCTTTGACCTCCGCGAACTGCGGCACTTTCTTCAGCAACGCTACGGTGCCTTCGCGAACGAGTGAAAAACTACGCTTCTCGGTTTCATCGCGGCCACGTTCGTCGATCGCCCAATGGTTCTGAGTCGTCGCCAATTCATAATCGCGGAATCGCGGGCGAGCTTCGACCTCGGTCATCAATAGCATGGAACGGCTATTGCGGAGTGGATTGATATCCGTCCCGGCGACCGGCACATCTTCTTCGGTATAGCCGCCAACCATTCCGGCGCGTTCTCGCCCGTAGCCAATGGCGATCGTTACAACGCCGGGCGCACAGCCAGGCAATTCGTACACTGGCAATTCAAGTGGATCCCCGTCTTGACGAAGTGCAATCATTTGCCCATGGCGAACGCCGAGCAACTTAGCGGACGACGGACTCAGTAGAGCCGCGTTGTCCCATGTCAGTTTTGTCAATGTTTGCGGCAGTTCTTGCAGCCAACCGTTGTTGGCGAAGCGACCATCATAAATCCCATCGGCTGGGACAAAGAGGACCTCGAAATCGTTCTTGTCGATCGCATCCACCTCGACAGCAACCGGCGTCTCGTCCGTCAACGGTTTGAACTCGACATTGGGAGTCAACTCATCGCCACCGAACGCTATCTCGTCGGAATAACCATCGTGCAGAAGTTTTCGCCATTGCCGCTCGCTCAGCGATGCACCACCAATCGCCTCCGCGGTTCGTCGAACGATTGCACTGCCCTCGGTTTCCTTTTCACCCAAAATCGTCGCCAAGACTTCAATAACGGGCCGGCCACCAAGCAATGGCAAGATTTGCGGTTGGCAAACACCGTAGGTACCATGGTCGTTGACCACGTCACCCCATGATTCAAGTGGGTGAGCTAACGGCAGCGACCAATCGCAAATGTATCCGGTTTCATCATCGTATTCGCCCAGGTAGATCGAATGATCGAGCTTGCCGATCGCCGAAGCGATATCAACATTGCCCGGTGCGGTTGCCACCGGATTGCCGCCAAGCACAATCAACGAATCGACTTCGCCGTTGTCGATCTTTTCAACAAGTTCCTCAAGCGTGGCGTAATCACCAAGGTCGCCATCAACGGTCGGCGTGAAGTTTTGGAGCGTGCCGTAGGAACCAAGCTTCTTATTCAACGCGATCCCAGCAGCAATCGCTTCGGCGCCAAGGTGCTCACCGACGACCACGACGGCATCCGAACCAGCCGCAGCGATATCTTTGGCCAAGACCTCAAGGTACCGCTCCATCCGCTCGGTATGCGTTTTCAGTTCGTCAAACGAAACACGTTCTTCGGCAACCGATTCTTCTTCGTTCGCGTTTTCGGCGGCCAGCTTGTCGATTCGCCGAGCGAGTTCGCTTAGGAAAGCAGGCATTTGGCTTGGACGTAGGGCCAATCGCGAATCGGCCATCGTTCCGGTCGTCGTGTAGCCGCCCTCGACGACATACAAACGACTCATCCCCTTCTCTTCATCGAGCGGGTTGCGTGCCTCGGCGAATGTACGCGAGTTGTTCAGCATTCCGGGATCACTGCCGAGAATATCGGACTGTAGCGTCAAGATCACTTTCGCCTTGGCCAGGTCGAGTACTTGGGTCGCTGGTTTGCCGAACACTTGTTTCGTTGCCGCCCGCATCGCATCGCCATGCACGCCGTCGAACGCGGCGATCGTTGCCGAAGGACATTTCTCTTTCAATGCCGCCAACATCCGAACCACGGATGGCGATGCCGTCGGTGTCATTAAAACCGCTAATTTCGAACCTTCGTCCGATTGCGCAGCGGTGCGAATCAATGCCTTGCCATAAGGGATGAAGTCGTCCCAGGTCGCTTGTTCGCGACGTTTCTCGCCCATGCGAATCAGGAAACCCTCGTCGCCACGAGCGCGATCGGGATCGTACAAGCCAAGCATGCATGCTTGGGCGTAAGTATCGGTGCCGCTGCCCGTCGGATGCTCGGTGTTGGGCTCGACCTTGACCGGACGACCATCCACACAACTGATTAGCAAGTTGTAGACGCGACCAGCCAATTCGAAGTTGGTTGCTCGGCTATAGGACTCTCCGGGCACGCGACCGTCGGGACGAATCACAAAAGGAGCGATTGTTTCTTCGGGGTAGCGACAACCGGTTGCACCGGCGACCGCCAGCGAAGCGCCCATGAGCTGCATCCATCGGCGACGCGAAACACCCTCGGGGAACTCCGAGGCAGCAACAGGAAACTCTCGGTCGATATATTGCTGAAAATCCTCGCGGTCCTGTAATTCCGACAAGCTTCGCCAATAGCGAGACTTAGGAGCAACCACTTTCTCAGATGCCCTGGCGACTGCGGACGATTCGCTCGAGGAATCGGAGACCGCGGATGCTGAAACGGCGGGGCCAGAGACCAGGTCCTTGTTAGAGCCAGATTTCTTGAGGCCTGATATCGAATATAAATTCATTAAGAAGAATACGTGTGGAGGCGGTGACGGACTAGCTTTGTTTTCTAACGATGACAAACAGCACAATGGACTTGCGGGTTGATATTCAACGTTTCCCGCTGTTCTTTCGCAAACGCTTCTTGATCCCAACCCTCCGGCGGTTGCCAACCGAGGTTGGTAACCTCCTCGATCGGACGCAAATGAGGATCGGGGTTGCGGTGACATTCAATGCACCATGCCATCGACAATGGCTCGTGCTGGTACACCACTTCCATTTGATCGACGCGTCCGTGACAACTCTTGCAACTGACACCCGAGTTAACATGGGCGGCATGGTTGAAATAGACGAACTCAGGCAGGTTGTGGATCCGTTTCCAAGCAACGCTTTTGCCCGTTTCCCAGCTCTCGTGAATCGGGTCGAGCTTTTCGCTGTCGGCACGCACCGCTGACAACGCGGTAACGCCTTGGATGTCCGCAGGACTGTGACAATTGATACAGGTTGCCGTTGGCGGCACGGCGGCATGAGCGGCCTCGAAAACCGTGTTGTGGCAATAGCGACAATCCATCTTTAACTGGCCCGCGTGCATCGCATGGCTAAACGGCACCGGCTGAGTCGGTTTGTAACCAATGTTCAGGGTTTCGGGATCAGTCGCCAAACCGCCCATCGCACCAGCGAATAAACCACCACCGACGGCAGCAGCAAGCAGGACGAGAAGAAAGCGATTGACCCAGCGTGGGAAGAGGAACCGTTGCATCATCTATGAAAGCCACGTTTGTAAGCACGTCGAGCAGAAACCGGACAAGAATTTCACCGAAAAACGGTCTCTGTTGCAACCAGACTGGATAAAATTGTCGCAGGCAGGCACCATTTTTGGCCCAGGATATCATTGTGCGGTATGGAGCACAATTGCCAGCCTTGAAAAGTGAAGTGCGACATTCTGTCGCATGTCGTTGGGGAGGAGGGGGACATTCTGTCGCATATCACTGGGGAGGAGGGGTTCGTGGCGTAAACTTCCAGCTTGCGTTCCCTAACCGCAAATCGCAAGCTGGAAGCTTACGCTACTTAATACCAGAGCCCGTCGGACGAGACCGGGCGGACCGGACAACGCATTGAATCAATTGCCGACGAAAGCTCCTTCACGGCCCAGTCGAGGTCATCAATCTCCAACCGGTATTCTGGCCAGCGAGTGGTGGATGGCCAAATCAAATGGGGGGCGGGCCAGCGGGTTTTGGCGGTTGTCCGGCTCACCCGAGCAATCAGACGCGGTAAGCTGCCGTCCGATGTGGACTCGATCGTTCGGTTTTCGGGTAGCGGGGGAGGGCTCTCGCTGACCCACGACCCACTTGGGGGGGTTCTAGGTCCGTCGATTTTGTCGGAAACTCCGAATGTGGGAATCCCGTGCTCCACGGCAAGTCGTTTGCACAACAGTCGACGCGTTGCGTGGTCGGATCCGACGAGCGAAATGGAAGGGTGACCTGCCGACAAGTGCCGCGCCAGTTGGCCGATGGTCCAACCAAACCGAGGATCGCAGTAATGCTCTGCCACATCGCAGGCGGGTTGCAAAACAAATTGGCGAGCGGTGTAGCGAGGGTGCGGAACAATCAAAGCCGATTGAAAGCCGATCAATTGTCCATGTAAAATCACGTCGAGGTCGATCGATCGAGCACTCCACCGCTGGAGCCTCTGGCGACCTAGTTGCTCTTCCACCGATTGTAGCAGCGTCAATATTTCTCGAGCACTGGCGGTCGTTTCAAAAGCGGCTGCCGCATTCAGAAACGGCTCCTGCCCATCGGGGCCACCGATGGGTGGCGTTTCAAACAACCGACTCGCCGCAAAGGACTGTGCAAATGGTGAATCGGCGATCTGACGGGCTGCTTCGGCGATGACGGTTTTCCGGTGACCCAGGTTGCTGCCAAAGCTAACCAAGCACTGGGCTACCGGTCTTTCCGTCGGTCTTTCTGATCGGCATGTATGGGAGGGGACGTCCATCCTTCCAATTTAGCGGCCCAAATGAAAAACGGCTAGCTGATCGTCCGCTTGGAAGAGAGCTTGCCCCCCCGTCTCTTGCAGCGTGAAAAGGCGGTTGCCTGCCAGCATTCCATGGCAAGACGCCAGCCTAGTGACGAGACGCATGACGCGGCCTCTCCGAACTTTATTGGTTCATGTGGCGGAACAAAAAAACAAAAAACAATTATATCAACATGTCACCAGGTGACGATATATTGACAGCGATGCGATCTCTTGGGAAAACCCAATCGGTGATTCGCAAGGCGGCGAACGCCACAATGTCGTTCGGCTCGGTGGGCTGGCGGCGTTTACCGGTGGTTTCCGGTCCAATTTTCGCTCCCCAGGCGACGCCGCTTTCCGCACGGAGAGCCGAGCGACAATCGCGATTACGAAAAACTTAAAAGAAGAATAGGGAACATTCAGATGACAAAGAACGATGGCTGCAAAATTGTGATCGTTGGTGGCGTTGCAGGCGGAGCCTCTGCGGCAACGCGAGCACGGCGAATGAACGAGCACGCTGATATCATTCTTTTGGAAAAAGACAGCGATGTTTCGTTTGCCAATTGTGGCCTGCCCTATCATATCGGTGGCGAGATCGAAGATCGCTCCGAACTTGTGGTCGCATCCGCCGAATTTCTGGCCAAACGATTTCGGATCGATGTTCGCACACGTCATGAAGCGGTCTCGATCGATCGTCAAAAGAAGCGTGTTGAAGTGCTCCGCCGTGATTCCGGGGAAAGGATTTGGATCGATTATGATAAGTTGATCCTGGCTCCAGGTGCCTCGCCTATTCATCCACCCATCACTGGTGCCGATGCATCGAATGTCTTAACGCTGCGGAATCTGGACGATATGGACCGCATCAAGGCGATCGTCGATGCCCAAGCGACTAGGAAAGCAGTCGTCGTCGGTGCTGGTTACATCGGCCTTGAAATGGTCGAACAATTGATTCATCGGAGCATCGAAACATCGCTTGTTGAATTGCAACCGCAGGTTTTGCCATTGCTTGATGCTGAGATGGCTGCACCGATCGCAAGCGAAGCGTTGAGTAAAGGAGTGTCACTGTTTCTCGGTCGCGGGATTACCGAAATCATTACGGACGATGACAACCGAGCAACCGCGGTGATTCTTGGCGATGGGACGCAAATCGAAACCGACTTGGTGGTTCTGGGGATCGGTGTTCGACCGAACGTGTCGTTAGCTGTCGACGCAGGCTTAGAACTTGGAGCGACGGGAGGTATTTTGACGAACGACTACATGCAAACCGCTGATCCTGATATCTATGCCGTCGGCGATGCCGCAGAGTACGTCTACGGGCCGACAGGAAAGAGAATGCGAATCGCGTTGGCTGGCCCCGCAAATCGAGCCGGTCGACTGGCCGGTCAACATGCTGCTACCGGTAAATCCGATCCGATGCCGGCCGTTCAAGGTACCTCGGTGGTACGCGTGTTTGGGTGCAGTGCCGCCAGTACGGGGATGACACGTAGCTTTGCAAAACGGTTCGATATCAATGCGAAGAGTGTGACGGTAATCGCGAAGAGCCACGCAGGGTACTATCCCGGCGCGGAAACGATGACGCTCAAGTTGGTTTATGATCCGCAGACAGAAAAAATCTTGGGCGCTCAAGCCGTAGGTGGCGAGGGCGTGGATAAGCGGATCGATGTGATCGCCACGGCGATGCAGTTTGGCGGCACCGTTCGTCAATTGACGGGAGTCGATTTGTGCTATGCACCGCCATTCGGGTCGGCCAAAGACCCCGTTCACATGGCCGCGTTTGCGGCGTGCAACCAAATGGACGGGGTCGGCGATTTTAGTGAGTTCGATGCCGATCTGTCGAGCAAGCAAGTGGTCGACGTTCGCACCTGCGACGAAATTTCGAAAGCTCCACTCGCAGGGGTTGAAAATCCAATTTCGATTCCTGTCGATGAATTGCGTATTCGAATTTCTGAATTGGATTTGGCGAAGGAAACCGTTGTCGCCTGTGGCGTCGGAGTTCGAGGGCACGTCGCATGTTGCATACTGAGGCAAAATGGTTTTCAAGTCGAAAACCTTACTGGGGGAGCGACGCTTCGAAACCTAGCGGCTATTCATTCCACTCCATAGGCCGGGCGTGCGATCCTTCAAAAGGTAAATCATTTTGACACTCTAGCGATGCGGCGTCGGTAAAGCGATGCACGAAACAGTTGGGCAAGGACGACCGAAACGCAATTTTGGATGCCGAGACGATGGTCAAGGTTGGCATGGGAGCCGAGCCGGTCGCACGTCCGAAGCAGGACATTGCCAGCAAGCTTGAAAAACTCCGCAGCATGCAAGACCCGAATATTCATTTTCCGGTGATGTTGATTTTGGACATCCAAAATGCTTGCACGTCTTTGGATCGAACTCGCTTTGCACCAACCGCATGGCGCGAGCGAGCATTGTATACCGTGGGTTTTGGTTCAGCGACGAGGTTGCGCAAGGTTCGCTCCGCCACGATGGAATGGGAGGTGTTTTTTTGGTGCTTAAGATCGAATGGGCATCGAGTTTCGAAAGAGATTGCGGCATGGTTTGTTCTCCGGTGGTTGGACCATCAGTCGGAGGTTGAATATGGCTTTGGCCAAAGTGTTCATTTTATCGCACAATGTCCTGGGGCGTTGCCTCAGGCTACGATGAAATAGGCAGTTGGCCATCGACGCTCTTTACAGTTTGATGCGTTGTAGGAACTCGCTCGGTTTGAGGATTTCCAAACCACCATCGTCGGTTTCGATGTAGTAGATCAGGTGACCATTTCGCACTCATCGCAGGGAATACAGATTGCGGCATGACATCAGTCGTAGGGTTTGCTTCGCTTTTCGCATTCAGAATGGGCTTAGCGAGGAAAGCAGACGAAAACGATCCAACGAAAATGGTTCCATCAAGAACTCGCACAAATCCATCGGCACTTCCAATCGCCAACCAACGACCGTCCGGACTGTACTTGGCTACATTCATTGTTCCTCGTGGTAGCACGGTCTCGACGTTCCAGCGTTTGATTCCGGCAAGCTTGGCTGGACGTAGAGCCAAGCCGGGCAGTAGCGGAGCTTCCTTCATCCCGGCATCAAACAACTTCACATCCGCCGCATGGGCCGGCCGCCATGTGCCTAATTCTGGCAACGGCGACGGGTCATACTTGGGCCGTGGAAACGCGGACGCAATCGTCTCTGTCGAGTCGTTTCGTCGGTATTCCGGTTTCAGCCGATCCTCTGCACCAGCAGATGACTTCATTGCCGTCGACCTTCACCGACGCCACTTCGATGGGACCGTCAAGTTCGACCATCACCGTGCCGTCTGGACTGGTGAAATTGAACACGATCGCCCCCAACAGAAACATCGCAAAGAAACCGCCGCTGGCCAACGCGAGTGCTTTACTGCCAATTCGCCCCCGACCGGCGCTGGTGCGCCGTTTGGGCTTCATCGCGGCGGTGATGTGCGGCAACGACACTTGCGGCCCCGGCTCCGCAGGCCGAACGGTATCGTCAAAGGTTGCCGATGCCATCGTCACTTTAGCACTCTCGTCGATCGGATCGAAGGTTGCTGGGGTCGTCGGAGCGAGCGAGACTGCCCCGTGTCCTCTCGGTCTGTTATCCGTTTCGCGGCTTAGCTCTGGCAAAACCGCTTCCAATTCCTGAATCACATCGTTCATCGATTCGAAACGGTTCACAGGTTCTTTTGCCAACATCTTTGCGAATACGGATTGTAGGCGAGGTGTAGCGTTCGGGCTGATCTCAGACAAATCAGGAATCGGCTGTTCGCGATGGGCTAGAATCCGCTTCATCACGGTGTCGCCGTCGTACACACTCTGTCCGCAAATCAAGTAATACATGGTACATCCCAGAGAATAAATATCGCTGCGGGCGTCCGCTGCTTTCGAGTCCAAGGCCTGCTCGGGCGCCATAAAGTCAACCGTCCCCATCACGACCCCCGTGCTGGTCAAACCGTCGGTAATGGAGCGGTCATCGGTGGGAACGATTCGGGCTAATCCCAAATCCAAAACGCGAACCGAGTCGTCGTGACCCAGCAACAGGTTTGATGGCTTGATATCACGATGAATAATGCTTTGAGAGTGTGCATACGCCAATCCCTGCGCGGCTTGCAGCGTCAACTCGATTGCTTGAGGCAGCGATCGCATGCCGTGTCGACGGACGTAGGTGCTCAAATCGGTACCGGCGATGTACTCCATCACCAAGAAATGAACTCCGTCGACTTCGCCAGCGTCAAACGCAGTGACAATGTTGGGGTGTGAGAGTTTCGCTGCCGCTTCGACTTCGCGGTTGAACCGATCGATCGCATGAGCGTCTTTGAGCAGGGCGGGCGAGATGACTTTCAAAGCGACCTCGCGTTTCATTTTGCGATGGACCGCTCGATACACTTGCCCCATCCCACCTTCACCAAGTATGTCTTCGATGACGTAGTTACCAAGAATCAAACGTGGGTTCTTTTCTTCGGCAACAAGGCGGGCTTGAAACGGAGTGGCATGTTGCCACGCAAGTCCGCAGGAGCTTGTGAAACCCGGTTTTGATAGTCTTCGATTGTCGGTCTAGCAGGAATTTCGAAGCTGGGCTTGGTGGTTGGCAGTCGCCAGCGACAACTCAAATCAATCCGAACTAGCCGCCAAAAGACAGCCGGATCGCTGATGCGGTTCTCGTGTAGAAAAGCAAACAAATCTGGTTTTCGTGCGTTTTTCCAGCAATGCAAATATCGCTTCGATAGATTGCGCGTCTCTTGCATACCTGGCCAGGATCAATATGAATGCTATAGTACAAGTTACGGGGAGTCTGGTCATACCCTAATGTGAGGGTGATGTGCAGGAAAGGTGCCGGAGCCGATATTATTTTCGGATCCATCGCATTCCTTATCAGGACTTCACAAAGAGGTTTGACCAAATTGACTCACGATTGGCCCAAAGGTGCCTGTTGGTAATAGTGCACTGGATGCTTGATCCAAATCCTCAGCGTCCATCCAGTAACCCAAGTTGATATATCGATTGCGATCGTGAGGGATGGAATGGTCCCACATTCTGTCAAGCTCGGTGACATCGCATCGCGAAGGCCACAAAATCATCTCCAGAAGATTGACTGTAAAGCGACCACGTTGGTGAAGATTTCCTGAAGGCAGGTTGTGGGGCGTCGATTTACCTACTGACGCCTCTCGTCGTAGGGGAAGTCGTCAAGACTTTCGTTTTCCAGGGTGGACGAAACCCTTGACGATTTTTCGCTATCCGGCTTTTTCGCTATCCGGAAAAGAATCGTGGCCGGAAATGAATCATGGCCTGAAAAGAATCATGGCCTGAAAAGAATCATGGATCGACCACTAATAGAGCAGTTCGACCCAGCGTCCTTCTTCTACGAGTTTTTCTTTCTTTCGGCTCCAATCCTCGGTCAGGCCGGTGACGGCCCAAAAGACCTCGTCTAACTCGTGGCGGATTCGCTCGACGCCCGCGACATAAACGTACGTTTTCGGGTCGGACAACATGTCGGCAATTTGGCCCGCACGCTCTTGCATCGCTGTTCCCCATCCGCTTGCGCCTGTCCAACCAGGTCGCTTGCTCAATGCGTCAATGGCTTCAAAGGTATCGCGGTCATAATACAACACGAAATCATCTTTCTCGTCGTTGCGGTACAACAGATCGAGACCGGTTTGTCCGCCATGGAACAGTTTGATGCGGCCTCGGAAATCAGGTCGTTCTTTGTACAAATACTTGACAAACGCTCGGAACGGAGCGATGCCAGTACCGGCACAAATAAGGATCAAGTTGGCATCGAGTTCTTCGGGAACCTTGAACGGTTGCCCATAGGGACCCGTGATGGTTAGCGAATCGCCAGGGCGAAGATCGCAAAGGTAATTCGAAGCCACGCCTGGATACTCTTCGCCGCTATATTGATCAATGTAGCTACAGCGGCGAACGCAAATCGTAATCTGTTTGCGGCCATCCGACGAAGTCTTCGGTAGATCGGCGATACCGTACAAACGCAGATGAAACTCTTGCCCAAGTTCGGCTTGCCCCGGCGCTAACACGCCAATGTTCTGGCCCACGACTGCATCGAATTCGTGGCTCTCGACCTCAATCGATATGTCGCGAACGTCCTCCTTCGAATCCTCCGGAGTCAGTCGTTCGCTACGGAGAACGACTGCTTTATAGCGTGTCTTTACGTCAAAATCTAATAATCGCATCGATTCGTCCCATTCGGCTGAGTGCTAGTTGGTGAGTCCGTTTTATGACTTCAGGGGAAGCCCTGTAGGGCTTTGTCCGAAAAGGGGTCTGACCCTTTCAAGAGGTCGGTCAGACCCCTTTTCGGACGAAGCATAGTGTAACAAAATTCTGATGGAGTCGGTTAGGCCTATGTTGCTATTGGGCGTTTGTTTTTGAGTTCTCGCATGGCGTTTTGCAATCACAGCTATGGCAGCCGACTCGTCCGCCGAGTGCGTCTTGATTCGGCATGGCACCCGACAAGAGTCGCCACAGTGATTGAACCAATAACCAAACGCCCATCACGCAGATCATTCCGATAGCGGCTTTTAGAATTTGCTCAAACATGGTGACTCATTTTCGGTTTAGTGCTCAAGTCGCTCACGTGGCCCAGGCTTCTTAGCCTGGGATCAATATGTACGTGGCCCAGGCTTCTAGCCTGGGATCAATGTTACGTGGCCCAGGCTTCTAGCCTGGGATCAATATTACGTAGCCCAGGCTTCTAGCCTTGGATCAATGTTACGTAGCCCAGGCTTCTTAGCCTGGGGTCAATATGTATGTGGCCTAGGCTTCTAGCCTGGGGTGGCCAGTGTAATCCCAGGCTAGAAGCCTAGGCTACGCTTTTCTAATTGAACAAGCCTGCGAAACCCATGAAGCATACCGATAACAATCCGGCGAGCGTCAAGGTGATTGCAGTCCCTTTCACGATTTCGGGTAAATTTGCCAACTCTAATTTTTCTCTCAATCCTGCCATCAACACAAGCGCCAAGGTGAAGCCGGCTCCGGCTCCCAGGGCGAAGACGATCGATTGCAAGAAGCTATAACTGCGATTGGTTTGAAAAAGCGCAACTGCCAAAATCGCGCAATTGGTAGTGATCAACGGCAAGAAAATGCCTAATGCCTTGAACAAAGTTGGGCTCATCTTCTTGATGAACATCTCGACCAATTGGACGGTGGAAGCGATCACGGCAATGAAGGAAATTAGCTCCAAGTAGGGAGCGTCAACCCACAAAAGCAATAAGTGGATCCCGTACGCGGCCATCGAGCTGACCAGCATCACGAACGTTACCGCCATCCCCATTCGCAGCGAGGTGTCTCGCTTATTCGAAACGCCCAAGAACGGGCAAATTCCGAGGAAGTACGCCAGGACAAAATTGTTGACCAAACACGCGTTGATGAAAATCGACCACAGCGATGCATCATTCATTTTACCACCTCTTGTTGCATTGCCTTGTCGGCTCGACGCTTTGAGAGCCAATTGAAAAACAATAGCCATGCTGCCAACGTGAAAAAGCCGCCGGGCGGTAACATCATCACCGTCCATGGTTGGAACGATTCGCCGAACAAATGGAGTCCGAACAATGTTCCATTGCCCATCACTTCGCGGACAATTCCTAAGCAAAGTAACCCGATCAGAAACCCAAGCCCCATGCCAAGCCCATCCTTGATCGAACGGATCACCCCATGCTTGGACGCAAACGATTCCGCTCGGCCGAGAATCAAACAGTTGACCACGATCAGCGAAATGAATGCCCCCAATGCTCGATGCAAATCCAAACTAATCGCTTGGATCAAATAGTCGACGATCGTCACAAAGGTTGCAATCACCAAAATGAAGGTGACGATGCGAACCTGCGCGGGCACAATCTTTCTCAGCAGTGATACGGCAATGTTTGACATCAGCAACACAAACGCTGTTGCCAACCCCATCGCCAAGGCATTGACTCCGGTATTGGTCACCGCCAACGTGGGGCACATGCCAAGAACTTGTACGAAAACGGGATTGCGTTTAAAGATGCCATCGAGGAAGTCGTTCGTGTCGTTCATCGTCTCTTTTTCTAAACCAATGGCCATCGTTTATTCCTCTCCCTCGGTGTCGGGGACAAGTTCAGGTTTGGGAACCGATCGAAAATCATCGCTTTTTGCTTTTACCAAGGGTATTTTCTCACTCGTGCTCGCCCTCAACATGTCCGCCGTCGCCTTTGAAGAAATGGTCGCTCCGGTGATTCCGTCGATCTGCCAAGGCTCTTGCTTTTCACCTTCCTTTACAAACTCGATCGGGTGAGCCAACTCATCGCCGCTGGGGTTGACCGAGACATCCAACGCTTCAAAATTTGCACGGAAATTGGGATCGGTTTGGATGCGGTCACCTAAACCGGGCGTTTCTCGGCTTTCCAATACACTCATCCCTACGATCGCTTGTTTTTCCGGTGAATAGCCATACAACAACCGAATCGTATCCTGGTAACCCATCGCGTTTGCTTCGATAGCCAATCCAACCAAGTTGTCTTTTTCATCGTAGCCAGCAAAGATCAGTTCAGATTCCTCGGCATCCGCGGTGGCCGGGTGGAAATGGGCATCCGTCTCATCGAACTGGTACGATTTACTTGTCACGGCGCCGGGGATCACGTCCAGGATTGCTTGTTCTCGCATCGCCAATTTGTTTGCTTTGATGATCGGCCGCGTCACTTCGTAGGTCGTGACGATTAGCAAGCTGCATACAACACCGACGCCGAGCACGACGCTGTAAATTTTGGCCGCTGATGCGGTTTGGGGTGCCGGTGGATTCTTTGTCTCGGGTGTCCCCTCTTTTAGTCCGGTCTCGCTCATGTTGCTGCCCTCCGCGTCGACGTCCCGTAAACCTTCGGTTGGATCCAACTATCAATTTGCGGTGTGGCCGCGTTACCGATAAGGATCGCGTACATCACTCCCTCGGGCATACCACCCCAAACGCGAATCAGCACAACGAGCAGCCCAATCAGGACCGAATAGATCACGGTCCCCCAATGCGTGATCGGAGAACCGACCATGTCGCTGGCCATGAAGACGGCGCCAAGCATCAATCCACCTGAAAACAACATAAACGTGGGGCTGGCGTAACGCTCAGGATCGACCAAATGCAAAATCCCAGTCGCAATGGCGACCGTCGCCAAGATGACGACCGGAATCCGCCAATTCATCATCCGCCGCGCCACCAAATAAATGCCCCCGATCAGAATCAGTAGGGCACATGTTTCGCCCGTTGAGCCGCTGATCGTGCCCATAAACAAATCGCCGGTTTCGGCAGCGACTTGATTGAATTTCCAATCGGCAAGCGGTGTCGCCGATGAAACTCCGTCGTATATCGGTTTGGTCAACGGCAAGGCCAACGTCGATGACGGCAGTGATCCGAATCGGTTCACTGGCGCGTCCGGCCAAGTCGTCATTGCCGCAGGAAATGCAGCCTGCAGGATCGCTCGCCCAACCAAGGCGACGTTGAACGTGTTGTATCCCAAGCCGCCGAACAGGTATTTTCCGACACCGACCGCGATCACACCTCCCGCGACGACCATCCAAAGAGGCAACGAAGGTGGCAAAGTCAATCCGTATAGGACACCTGTAATCACGACGGACCAATCGCCAATTGTCGTTGCTTTGCCATTGATGCGGCACAGCAGGTGTTCGGTCAAGACGCAGGTGACGACGGACGTGGCGAGCACGAGGAACGCTGCCATCCCAAAGATGTAAACGGCGTAGAAGCAGACCGGCAACATCGCCAAGACGACATTGAACATGATCGAATCGACACCCGACGTCGCCCGGATATGAGGTGAACTTCGAATGGTAAGTGTTTTTGCTAACCGAGTCATTTCGCTGCCTCCGCTGCGGCCTTCGCTTGTGCTTTACGCGACGCGGCTTTGGCGACGCGGAACTTTTGCACAAGCGGAATGTGCGATGGACAGACGAACGTACAACAACCGCACTCAAAACAATCTCGCAAATGAAACTCGTCAACCATCGTTTCGTACTGTTCCTTTGACGCCAATATCCCAAGTTGTGATGGGTTTAAGAAAATCGGACAGGCATCGACACAAGCTCCGCACTTGATGCACGGGTATTCGTGAATCTCGTTGACTCGGCCGGTTTCTCGGTGCGTGAACGCAATCACGCCGGTCGACCCCTTGGTAATCGAGATGTCCAAACTCGATGCCGCCGCCCCCATCATCGGCCCACCCATGACAACGGTGGTGATGTCGTCTTCGGTGCCAACGGTATCGAGGATATAGCGAAGCGGTGTGCCGATCGGGATTCGGTAGTTCCCCTTCTTTTTGACCGCAGGCCCTCCGACCGTGATGACACGTTCGTAAAGCCCCATGCCGCGAGGCAAGAGGTGCCCGATTTCAGCAGTGGTTCCGACATTGGTACAGATGACGCCGACATCAAGCGGCAAGCCGCCCGACGGGATTTCGCGTCCGAGTAGTGCCGAGACCAACATCTTCTCAGCCCCTTGCGGGTATTTCACTGGCAAGACTTCGACCGTGATCGGCAAGTCTGCGGGCAGCGCTTTTCGAAGGGCTGCGGCGGCATCCGGTTTGTTTGACTCGACCGCAATCACGACGGTCTTTGCCCCGGTCGCGCGAAGCAGATAGGGGATTCCTTTCATCACGTCTTCGGCATGTTCGAGCATGACGCGATGATCGGTCGTCAAATAAGGTTCACATTCCGCTCCGTTGATAATCAAAGCGTCGACCGATTTGCCTTCAGGAACCTTCAATTTGGCATGGGTTGGAAACCCGGCGCCTCCGAGACCAACCACACCAGCGTTCTGAATCGCGGACAAAATCTCTTCGCTGCTTGCCGTATCCGGCATCACCGGCGGACCTTCCATGACCTCTTGGGTCGATGCCGTGTAGGGTTCCAAAAAGAACCCTGGCGTCATCTTGCCGTTGATCGCAGGTGTCAAGCTGATGCTTCGAATCACACCCGTTGCGGGTGCATGAATTGCGACCGACATAAAACCATCGGGCTTGGCGATCATTTGCCCACGCGTCACCTCTGCGCCTTCACCGACGATTGGGATCGCCGGTTTACCGATATGCTGCGAAAATGGTACGATCAACAACTCGGCAAACGGGAATTGGTGAATCGCCAATTCTTTCGTGTCGTTTTTCGAGTCGGGCGGGTGGATCCCATGGGCGAACGTTTTGACGCCAAAGAGATGTTTTACAGCGTCAAACATTAGTTAAACTTCTCACCTCGTGCGATCCATTTTTCGATATCCTTGCCGCTGCGGTCCTTCGGCAACCCTGGATGAATGATCCCAGCAGTACACTTTTCGGCCGCTTTGACGAGGTCCGAATACGGACCGCCATTGGGATCCTTGATGACCGCTTTCTTCTTGTCGTTGTAGGCGAAAATCTTCTTGTTCAAATTCACACACTCGTCGCACGATGTGCACTCGGGTGTATCGATCCAAGGAGCCAGGTAATTGTCGCCGGATGAGGGAGCATCGGTTTTCGGAACCGCATCGATGATTGCTGACGAGCTGCCGTTTGATCCTGACACCATCGCTGCGACACCGCCGCCTGACATCATGTTGGCAAGGCCCATCGCAATTCGCTGAGTCATCTCTTGACGAACTTCGTTTTCGACTTCACTTCGGTCGATCGTTTTTTCTCCGACGCGAGCGATCGAACGTAGCATGCCCCAGAAATCACGACGATCTTCACAGGAACGAATGATCGGCTCGGCGACCAACAACCGCATCAATTCCGAGTCGCGGTTGACGCTCCAAATGTAAGGGAACATGCCCTCGCGATCTTCGTCGGACATCTCCAGAAATTCGGCCACTGGGACCATCTTGTCGTTCCAAGTCTCAATCGGCGCGACGCGGAAATGTTTGCGGAAACGATGTTCCGTCGCCGCAAAGTCAGCGAACGTCATCGGGATCTCCATCGATTTTTTGCGCCCGCTGTCGATATAATTCAGCTCATAAGTCGGCCACGTTTCATCGATCGACGGGTTGCCGTCGAGGTCGAAGCAATCTTCGGGCAGATGGCCATGATCCGGGTTGTAGCGGAACAACGGGTAAGCCCGTGACTCGACGGCCAATTTCGCTTGGTTCGCACTCATGTTGTCACCGATACCGTGCTCGGGCTGGCATGAGGTGTAGAGATTGAACAGGGCAGGCCGCCGCGTTTTGAGCCCCTCAATGAACCCTTCGATCAAGTGATTCGGATTCGAAATCGCACTTTGCATGACGTAAGTCGTGCGGTGTGCCATTCCAATCAAGCCGATTTCCTTACGAACCTCGGGTTTGCCCTTGGTCGCTTTGCCATATTGGGCCATGTCGGAGATCTGGCCAAAGAAGCCCGAGGTGCACGCTTGTCCGCCCGTGTTCGAATAGACCTGTGTATCGAGCACGACGACCTTGATCGGTTTGCCCGACATCATCGCGCGAGACAAGTTTTGGAAACCGATGTCGTACATCGCTCCGTCGCCACCCATGGCAATCACGGGTGGGCAGAGTTCCCATTCTTCATCCGTGAAATGCTCCCAATTGAAATGGGTCATCGATTTTTCGTCGATTGGACGTTGGTCGTTTAATTCGCTTTCGACCATGCGAATGACACGGAAACCATCAGCCATCTTGCTCATGTGCCCCTCGAAGAGACCGAGTGCAACCGATGTCGAATCTTGGAACAAGTGGTTCGCCCATGGGAACGGATACGGGTTGAACGGGAACGTGCTTCCCCAAACCGAGGAGCATCCGGTCGAGTTGATCATGCCGGCATTTGCACGCCCACGACCGCTGGTCCCAGCGGTGTAATTCCACTTCAGCTTTTTCAGTTTTTCCAACAGACGAGTGATTCGATTGAGCCATTCTTGGTCGATGGGTTGGCCGCCCGTTTTTTCCTCGATCAACTTCGCGATACTGCCTAGGGTAACATCGCCCGACCCGATCTCTTCGATGGTTTTTGACAACGCGGCCGGATCACTGACGTCAATGTCTTGGATCAGCTTGCGATGGATATGACTTTCCATCTTTTCGATGAGTCCCGTCAGATAATCGATATGCTTGCTGACACGAGGTTGCATCAGAGCTTCGACCGTTGCCGTAAAGATATGCACGATGCTCTTTTCACCACAACCGAGACAAGCCCCATCACCACTAGCCATTGCCGAGTAGTTTCGTTTGTCGAGCAGCATCGTTTCGAGAGCACCGATGCCTTGTTCCATATCCTGGACACGGATGTACTTTTGCGGTGTGGTTGGCAAGTCCTGCCAAACCGACCAATTTCGTTGTAGTGACTTAACGGATTCCTCGGTTTGTTTAACAACCCGCAGGGCATCGTCATCACAAACCTCGACGCATTCCATACATCCTTTACAGGTGTAGGGATTGACGGTGATGCTCAGCAATCCACCTTCGCCTGCGGCTTCTTTTTCCTTGTTGGTGTAGTAGGGCCGCGACAGGGCGAATTGGAAGTCGCCAATTTCATCGCGGAACAATTTTAGTTCCGATTTGATCTCTTCCACCGTCTCTGGTGCGTCTTTACATTCGCGAATCGTTTGCGCGATCGCACCGTCGATCATGCCAGCAACGTTGTCGGTTTCTTTTGCATCGTTGAAGATGTCCCGTAAACGCTGGGCCACTTTTCGCGATTGACGTGGTAGGTGTTTTAAGTCAGGTTTCTGTTTGCGAACCCGCTCGATCATCGTATCGAAGATCTCACCAACCTCACTTACCAAACCAGGGATCGCTGTGTCGGGACATACCGTGTAGCACTTGCCACAAGCGGTGCAATTCTCTGCGATCCATTGGGGATGCTCGAAGCGAATGCCGCTCATGTCGCGGAACAATGTCGTGACGGCGGGAATGGTTCCCAAACCGATAAAGGGGTCGGTGATTGTATCGGTGCCCATGCCGCGAGCATAAAATGAACCGGTTTGCTCCCAGAACCGATGAATGTCGGTCAATGCCGATTGGCTCTTCGGTTGTCTGTTCAACAGGACCGGCAATGCGGGTTCCTTCGAAGCACCATTGTTGCTCGCTTCTTCCTGTGTCACATCTCCATGTGGCACCGGTTTGATTTCGTCGTAGCCACGTTTGACCACCTGCATGTTTTCATCGACGATACGAGCACCTTTGCCGCCGAATTTTGCTTTCAGTTGATCGTGAATTGCTTCGAGTAATCGTTGCTCGGACAATCCTGCTTTCTCAGCGACCGGTGAAGCGGCAAAGAACGCTCCTTGGAATGCGATTCCTTGCATTCGCAATTGTAGATCCGAATCACTGGCGACTTCGCGAGCGATTTGGAAAGCATCGAGGTAGAACAGTTTGATCTTTTTGTCGGAAATGATGCGCCGATACGGTTCAGGGATGCTTCGCCAAACCTCTTCGGGTGATTGGAGGTCGCTTTGAATGATGAAACAACCGCCTTCCTTCAATCCCGCCAACGCGTTGGTGTGATTGAAGACGTTGGGGTCGGGTGACAAAACGACGTCGACGTAAAAGTATTCGCTGTTGACGCGGATCGGTTCCGGCGATGCCGACAAGTAATAGGTCGTCGGTTGCCCCTTCTTTTCACTGCCGTATTTCGGGTTTGCCTTGATGTGATAGTCGAGCAAATCGTAGAGCGTCATCGCCAAGTTTTTGCCCGTCGTGATCGCTCCCCAACCGCCGACCGAGTGCATTCGCACGGTAATACTGCTGTCGGGCATCAAGTTCGGATTTTCGCTGCCACGAATCGCTAGGTCGCGGATATTCGGATACTTATCCGAAATGTTTTCTTGATGGATTCGCTGTTTGGGGCTGACCGGATTTTCGCGTAAAAAGTCGATCGACAAATAGAAGAATTTGCGTCGTCCACCTTCGGGCAACATGTTTTCGATCGCCGCGATGATACCTTCCGGTTGCAGGTCACGGCTGCCCATCCCGAACGACCCGGAATAGAGAGACGGTGCATCGGTCAGCGAGGTGTAGGCGGGCAGATGCTTGAACGGTTGTTCTTTCTTGTCGCGTCCGTTTTCCAGACAACGACTCATCGTCGCCCGGACTTCACGCATCAGTGGCAAGTCGACGGCCAAGGGTTGGTCGAGCCGTTCGAGGACGGCCACGCCCTTTTTACCTTGCAAGATCTTGCCAACTAAATCGGCGGGGAAGGGGCGGAACATCACCAAGTTGACCACGCCAACTTTGATACCGCGAGATTCTCGCAGATAGTCGGCTACGACTTCTGCCGTCGGAACCATGCTGCCTTGACCGAAAATCAAGTAATCGGCATCGTCGGCTTTGTACGTCATCACACGATCGTAACGGCGGCCAGTCAGTTGATAGAACTCTTCATACGATTTGTCCGCTAATTCCTCAATGTGGTCAAAGAAGTAGGGACGCTGCGCCGCGACGCTTTGCATGTAAGAATCTTGGTTCTGGACTGTACCCGTCATGATCGGATCGTCGACCGTCCAAATCTCTGGGATGCGGCGACGCGTGTCACCGTAAAGAATCTGCTGGGCAGGCGTCGGGGTGTCGATAATATCGTCAGGCCGACCAAGAAATTGCTGGATCAATTCCCGTTCAGGAATTTGAATCGACTCGATCAAGTGCGTGGTCAAGAAACCGTCTTGAGCGATCGCACCCGGAGTCAAAGCCAGCTCAGCAATACGGTGGGAGATGATGTTCAGATCCGCTGCGGCCTGGGCGTCTTTGGCGAACATTTGGAAGAAGCCGGTGTCGTCCATGCAGTGATAATCATCATGACCGGCATGCACGTTCAACGTCGATTTGGTCATCGCGCGGGCACCGACATTTAGCACGTAAGTCAATCGTTTGCCGACCGCGGCATACAACGATTCGTGCATGTAGGCGATCCCTTGACCCGATGAAAAATTACTCGCTCGTAGGCCCGTCATCGACAAACCAGCGGTCACAGCGGCAGCAGCATGTTCGCCTTCCGGCTCGATAAAAATCAGCGGACGGCCCGACGTGTTGACGTAACCCTGAGCCGCTGCGTCGGCCCAGTATTCGCCCATCTGCGTCGACGGGGTGATTGGATAGGCACCGGCAGCGTCGGTTCCTTCACGTTCACATAAAATGACCGCCGTGTTACCATCGACTGCGCCACGAGTTCCAGGGAATTTGAATGAAGGTACTGGTTTTGCCATGATTCGAGTCAAATAGAGTTATGGTTAAAAGGTATCGATGGAGTTCAACGTTTAAGTCGTTGTATTGTGAATTTCACCCTTGCGGATGACTTTTCGAGCCGCTTCGCCTTTGACGACGCCAAGCTTTTCGTCGAGCCAAACAATGGCTCCGGTCGGACAACGCTGCGTCGGCTCGCGATTTTGCGGCCCTTTGCGGTAATCGACAACCGGTAAGTTGTTGATCATCGTGATTTGTTCGGGAGCATCCATGGCACATCGAGTGCAAGCGGTACATGCGACTTCACATTCCTCAAGCACTCCGTCGCCTGCCTCCAAGGAAGAGCAAGCAACCCACAGTCGATGGCTGACCGGGTGGATCGAAAACAGATCCTTGGGGCATGCCTCGACGCAATCGCCGCAAGCGGTACAGAGGTCTTCATTGACGACAGGCAATTCATTGGGGTTCATTGTGATCGCATCGAAGTCGCACGCGACCTCGCAGTCACCGATGCCGAGGCAGCCCCAGAAACAAGCTTTCCCACCACCCGCGACCAATGCGGCGGCAGCACACGATGCTTGCCCTTGGTAGATCGCGCGATTGCGAGCGACGTTGTTGCCGCCCGCGCAAGCCAAACGAGCGACCCGCTTCTCTTGCGAGCCAACATCGACACCCAAGAACGCTGCAATGCGAGCATGGTCCGCGGGGCCGCTGACCGAACACTTTGCCGGCGGAGCTTCACCACGGACCAAAGCTTCAGCGAACGCACGGCATCCGGGGTACCCACAGGCACCACAATTTGTGTGCGGCAACATGTCCTCGACCTGTTCGATGCGAACGTCTTCGGTCACGTGCAAATAGCGATTCGCCACGACGAGTAACGAGGCTAAGACAAACGTCAGCCCGCCTATCGTCGCAATCGCATTGATAATTAGCATGATCACCTCAGGTCTATCCGTATCGCGTTCGAATCGCCTCGGATGCTTCCAACGGATGCGGGACAGCACGTTTCGAACACGATCCTCTCTACCAGCACGTATCGTGGCGTATCTTTCCATCTCAATCAATTGGACAAAAGTGTCGCGAAGGATCGATTGAAAAACGGGAACCGCCAACTAGAGGTAGGAATGCTCAAACGTGGAGAGCGACCGCCGACGACAATATCAAGCATGTCGGTATGGAGAACCTATCGGAAAAGCACGTAGATAGCGGACGAAACGAAAGTCAGACCCGAACAATTCCGACGTTTTGACGACTACAATCGCTGAGGGGATGCGTCGTTTCGTACTACCTATTTCTTCCAAATCCGCGACATTATGCCGCCAGTAATTCTGTCGATTCCTTCTCCTCAATCCACGTCGCGAATGTCGCCAAGACTTTCGGGCTCGAGCAGCGCGACTTCAATAAACCGATCGATAATATCGAAATCGAATCTTTCAACCCGATTGGATTTCGGGGACGCCTCGTACTCAACGCTCAGAGCGATTAGGAAGAACTTTGTCAGTTCTTCGATCGTGAGTGGGGTAATCGTTAGCAGGGCTGGTGCCGAGAAATTACGCTAAAATAGGCAGTTCGTCGCTACGAAACGGTCCAAAATCTTGAATCGACTGATCTTGAATCCAAGATCGGAGTCGTTCCGGCGAACAAATGGATGCTGTTCCGGTCTCGCCCCTGATATTTTTTCGTTCGATTGAGGATTTTGACATGCGTATTCTGCTTGCGTTGCACGCGACCCTGCTGCTACTTGCTTCGACAGGTTTTACGATTGTCACTGCATTTCTTGGCAACGCGTCACTGCATTGGTGCTACGTCAAATACGCCTCAAGTAACGGTTGGGGCGTCAAGTATGTATCAGACTACAGTGCTGCTGAGATCGTGACCTACCTTCTTGCATACACCCTAGGTGTTGTTGGGTTCTTGGTCGCATTGAAGAGTAGGCACCCGGTCGTGGGCCTTTTGGGCGTCGTTCTCTCTCTCATTGGGCTCCTTTCATTTGCCATTGAAGGCTCGCACTGGATCGTCGATCACAATCGCTCATGGCTGGCGTTCTCGCCTGCCGTCATGTTCGTACTGGCCTTCTTAGCATGTCTTCCCAAGCGTTTTGCCGATGATGGGAACCCGACGGCGTTCTCAGTGCGACCACGAGAAGGCCGAACCCAGACCGGTTGACCTAAAGCTTGAAAAGAATGTTTCAATGGCAACCGTTCGAGGAGAAAGCCCGTGTGATCCTCCGTACCGCTTTGTTGTTTTGGGGAAAGTGGCCTACCTTCACAGCCATGCCTCAAAAAAACGTCCGCAACTTACTTTTTACCCACAAATTCTTCTGAAGAGTCTGTTTCTTCAACCTACAAACGGCTCCTCTAGGCTTTGCCGAATCGCTGCATCGCTACGGTTTTGGCCCCTTTGATGTCCAGTTTGCCTGTTCCCAGTAATGGGATTTGGTCGACTTCGATAAAGCTATCGGCGGAGGGAATGAACAGGTTGGGCAGTCCGGCTTCACAGAGTGCTGTCCGGACTTGGTCGTATTCGACCGACGGAGACTTATACAAAACCACCAACCGTTCTCCCTTCTTCTCATCGGGGATTGCGGTCACGCAGATTCGTAGGCAATCGGTTTCCTCTTTCTCCTCGCTGGAATCCTCACCCGAGTGGCTGAACAGTTTTGCCAATTCTTCTTCGATCCGTCCGTGCGGCACCATTTCGCCACCGATTTTTGAAAAACGGCTAATCCGCCCAGTGATGTGAAGGAATCCTTCTTTATCGACATGGGCGATGTCGCCTGTGTTGTACCATCCGTCTTGAATGGCCTTGCTCGTTAGTTCCGCTTGGTTGGCGTAACCTTGCATAACGTTCGCGCCACCAATTAGAAGCATACCATCCTCGTCAGCGTTCAATTCGCCGTCGCCTTCGAGCGGGATGACCTTTGCGCAAACGCCTGGGAAAGGCCGCCCAACGCTGCCTTCACAGCGATCGGCTTGGTACTTAGCCGAGGAGCGTGAGGGAGGGATATTGACCGAGACGAGAGGACTGAGTTCGGTCGTTCCGTAACCTTCCACGGGCCGAACTCCAAAGCGTTGTTCGAACAGATCGAACAGATCGAGCGGCATCTTTTCGGCTCCTGCGACGACCACGTCTAACGTCGCGAACTGTTCCGGTTGGATCCTTCGCAGATAACTTCTTAGGAAGGTCGGCGTACCGAGTAGTACGGTTGCCCGATAACGCTGAGCTAACTTTCCAACTTGGCGAGCATCGAGAGGGTTGAAGTGATAAACGCAGGCAGGTCCGAGCACATTGGCAGCCCACAACGTCACGCTATATCCGAACGAATGAAAGAAGGGCAATATCCCCAGCACCACATCTTGCCGGTCGAGTCGGATGGTTCGTTCAATCGCATCGACATTATGGCTGATGTTGGCTTGACTTAGCATGACGCCTTTGGGCATACCCGTCGAACCGCTGGTGAAAATGATTGTCAACAAATCGTCTTTGTCGATGCGGTGCAGACCTAATAGTCGGTCGAGTAGAGATGCGGGCAGCAATCGACCTTGGACGAAACCGACCAGTTTATCCATCGTCGTAATCTTCTCGCGAAGATCGTCCAATGCGATCACATTGGCATCGAGTTGCAAGTCGAGTTTGCTGAGGAATTTCTTGCTCGACAAGACATGTTGGATACCGGTCTCGGCAATACAGTGATTCATCACTTTACTACTGACGGTATAATTCAGGTTTGCCGAGATACGCCGATCGAGTGCGATCGCAACGTTTACTGCAACGCCTGCGACGCTCGGTGGCAAGAGGATGCCGACGTGCGTCTCACCAGCCGAAAAGACTTCGCGGCGCAGCAATCGTCTGAGCACGAAGACGCGCACAAGCATGTCGCGAGCGTTCACTTCGGTGCCGAGGGAATCGGCACATTGCAGCCGGCTGCCCGTTTTTCGCCAAACGCGGATGATACGCCGAGCCAAAATGGGGAACTCGTGCCGATGATCGAAGGTCGCCTTGGCTCCGAGTTGCTGGACCTGTGAGCGCACGAGTTCTAAAGAAGTGTCGTTGGGAAGCGGTTTCCCGATGTAAAGTGTCAAGCTCCGGCGAATTTGGGTGGGCCATTTCCAAAAGAGCTTACCCCCGGAATAGCTGAAAAGGCTGCCCCACATGCCATCGAGCCAAACGGGGACAATCGGTGCATCGGTGCCCTTGAGGATTTTCTGGACACCCCCTCGAAAGGCCTGCAATTGTCCATTGCGTGAAATCGTGCCCTCCGGGAAAATTCCAATCGTATCACCCTTGAGTAGGCCTTCTCGCGCGGTTTTGAAGGCTCGTCCGATCGATTTCGGATTGGTGACCTTCATCATAATGGTATCAAATCCAGCACCGAGATACTTGGTAATCGGATTCTCAAAGTTTTCGCCTTCGACAACAAAACGGACGTTTTTGGGCAGCATCCATAAGATCAAAATGCCATCAATCCACGAGACATGGTTGCTGGCGACTACATAACCACCCTCGGCAGGCAGATTTTCGAGTCCAACGATGCGTTTTCGATAAAGCGGGTGCAGAATCAGTTGAAAAACGCCGCGAATAAAACGCCGTGGCGAGAATATCGCGGTGAGCACGATCAAGATGAAAAGTGCAACGGCAATAAGAAGTCCAATTTGTAATCCACTCACGCGATTTTGTACTTTCGGGACGAGGTAGGGGGATGCTCGCACCACAGCATAAACCAGCGAAAACGGTAGCGAAAGTCGCCAAGATGTTCTCTTTTGGGTTGCACCCCCCCGATGTTAAAATGTAGGGGTTGCAACTAAATGATCGGAGTTTTCGCTAAAACCCGTCGATCCAGTACCATTAGGACAACCGCCACCCCCCAAGGGTCGCCATTTTACACCGATGCTATTGTAATGGACTGGTTTGATATGTTTCGATCAAAACTTCTAGCTGTCGCTTCAATCACATTGCTTGTAACCATGCATGCAAACGAAGCGAAGAGCCAGCAGCCAGCGGCGGTTCCTGCATCCGCACCCTCTGCCGTGGCAGCCGTGGCAGCGCCCGAAACAACGCTGTGGCGATTTCTCGGTATTCCCGAAGGGTTTCAAAACTTCCGTGATCGCATCATCAATCGACGGGGTAACCATCCGGGGCTCGAACGGAAACCGCCGCTCAAATCGATTGCGGACCCCGCCAACTTAGAGTCGCCAAATCCGGCGATCAAAACGGCTGCGGAGATCAAACAAGCCGAGGATATGAAGGCTCAAAAGATCAAGGCAATCAAATACTTGGCTACGATCGGCTGCGGTTGCTATGACAAAGATGGACAGATCACCGACGCCCTTCTGGCCGCTACCGATGATTGTACGCCTGACGTTCGGCTCGCCACAATCGAAGCGATTGAAGACGCCGTGAACGAAGGCTGTTGCGGCAAGTGCGGATGCAATTCATGCTGCAACGAAAAGATTACGAAACGTTTGAGCGAGATGGCTTACGAGCGTGACAACGATGGATGCTGCGTTGAACCGGTAGAGAAGATTCGCCGTGCTGCCAAGCGTGTGCTCTGTAAGTGCTGCCCTGGTGGGCCACCGACCGGACCCATTGAAGAGGAGATGCCTGCTCTCGTTCCCGCGCCAGCACCTGAAAACGTTCAGCCTGAGGTAGAAGTGGATGATCCTGTGCAAGGTGAATCCGAGGATGATGAGGCAATCCAAGGCGAATCGGATGGGCGGAGCGATGATGAAGACGAAAGACACATCATGGGTGAAGCGCATGAAGCCAGCCGAGAGGAGTTGCCAAATCCCTTCAAGGATTCATTCGGTGGCACCCAAAGTTTGTATCAACACCAAAACCGATCTGAAAATCCTCGCCAACGAGAGCTTCATTTGAACGCTGGCTCCACCTCGGACTCCCTCTCCGGTTTGATTGAAGTCGATGCCGAGCCGATCTTGTTGGCACAGGAAATTCAACCATCGAGCTACCAATTTGAATCGATTTCTGAAAAGACGGAAGTAGCCGAAGTGGAGTCGGTTCCGGTTGTGGTTGCGGAGCCAAGCGAAAGCCGAGTGCAACCAACCGAAACGCCCGCCAATCTCGTGATCTCGGAAGTCGCGTTCGTTCATCCGGCCTCAGGGAAGTTGATGCTAAAGAGCGAGGATTTCTCGAGCGTCTCGGAAGGAACTCGCGTTTGCATCTTCCGCCGCTCAAGCACGGGCGTCGAGAAAATTGCGGATTTGGTCCTCGAGCACGTTGGTCAAAAAGCGGCGACGGCAAAAGTAATCGACGCCGAAGCGATCCGCCGAGTCCGAGTCGGTGACCAAGCGGTTTGCCGATAGCTTAGATATCGTCGAACAACGGGCGAGAGGATCCGTTTTGGAAACCAGGTGGAACGCGGATAGTCTTGAAAACTTCCGCTGTGACCAGGTTCCCAATACCACCGGATTCCATTTTTATACTCCGATTTTCAACCCTTCCTCTTCCAATTGTTTCAGTTGTGGACCACCCCATCCTTTACGCAAGGTCGGGTCCATCATTTTGTAGACGCCGACAAGTTTTGTTCCGACCGCTTGTAAAACAGTGCCGTATGCGTTTGCGGGAGCTGGGAAATGCTTGACGAAACCGCCCAGTCCGTGAAAGAGGACGCCAAAGGCCGTCACTGCTGATTCGGGATCGTATCGCATGACGTTATTTTCTTTTGCGTTGAGCACTCGCAATGCTCTGTAGATTTTATCGGCATCTCGATAAGCCATATAAATTTTCTCCCCCTTCGAGATGCTATTGGTGATCTTGGTTAATTTCGCATCCAAACCTTTCGTTTGGTCGCGAAAGACCTTTTCAGCCTCAGGATTCATGGCCAACCCATAGTCCCTGGCCTTCTTCAGCAGTTTTTGTGATTGTTCCAATGTCCATTTCGTTTTTTTGTAACTGTCGACCGTTTCTCCACGACGACACAACGCATAAAAATCGTCCAGCATGCCCATGGATCTCTCCGAGAAAAGTGTTCTGGTTTTGTTTAGCAAGTTTAAAATAAACGAAAGTAGACCCCCCCCACCGGAGAGTGCGGGCGTAATCCTAAGGCTTACGGGTCGAGAATGCAAGAAAAATATTTGTAGCCAATAACGGTACTTGCGCACCACGATTGTCATTCCCTACCCGGATCGCGGAGACACAACCCTAACAGACGCTTTCTCCACCACGGGAGAGCATCAGAGTTTCCGGGCAGATGGGCCAAGGGGTTAGGCGGTGTAAGTCACCAAGAAGATCGCGATTGAACGCTTCGAAGCACTTCGGATAAATGTCGGCCCCGATTCTCCCGGCCAAAAAAGAGCCCATTTCCGTCGAATCGTCGGAAACAGGCAAAAGAGCAGTACCCCCACAAGGGCTCGAACCTTGGACACACGGATTAAGAGTCCGTTGCTCTACCAACTGAGCTATAGGGGCGGTGCGTCGGTGGTACCCGACAAATTGGCTGTGAGGATGGTTGCGAACCATCCTGTCAGCACTGGGGCGGATTTTAGCAAATTCTGGAGGCCTCGCAATGTCAGGTATCGAGAAAAATCCTCTATCGGACCTGTCCTTCTGCGGTGACTTGCCAAACTCGGCGGCTGTACATATCGATCGCCGACAACCATTTGCCTCCGTAGCAGTAGGTATCGATACACAACAGATGATTGAGATTCAAGATTTCTCCGTCATGCATCGCGGTATGGCCGACAACAGCGGTTTTCCCACTCATATGGGGTGCTGGGACACCATCGTTTAGTGAATGCCATCTTAGTAGTTGTGGCGGTTGATGCGTGAGTGGGATATCGGGGTCGTAGGCGGCGTGCGTAAAAAAATAATCTTCGTATTCGAAATAGTCGCCAAGCGAGTCGTAAAATTCGCTATGTGATGCGGGCAAAAAGTTCAGGTTACCGTCAAAGCCATAGCTTTCGAGCGTTTCGACGCCGCCATATTTGAGCCAGCTATGGGGCGGCATGCGATCACGCACGACCTCTAGCATCATTTCTTCGTGATTGCCGAGCAAGCCAACGAACTGGGTCTGTTTGCGAAGTTCGATCAATACGTCGACGACGCCACGTGAATCGGGGCCTCGGTCGACGTAATCGCCCAATGTGACCAAAATATCTTCTGCCGTTGGGGCAATCATTTCAATCAATTTTTCCAGTGCGACTCGGCATCCATGAATGTCTCCAATGGCGATCAAACGTCCTGACAATTTTACATTTTCCTTATGCTTAGTCGGTCTGGTGAGCTTTTTTATCTCTTCACCGTACAGAAATCTCTTGTTAATGCCATCGGGAATCGAGTGCGGCAAAAAGACGCAGTGTTTTTCTGGTATAATACGACACGGGGACTTTTTGAGCGAGTGGCAACTTGACCAGAAGGAATGACAAAATTGGGAACCATGAACCACCAGGGCAATGAGGACGTTGAGTTCGAGGACGATTCGTTCTTCGCCTCAACGGAAACGACCGCATTTATTGGCAGCATGTTGATCCATTTGATCGTCATTTTGTCGCTGGCGTTGGTTCCTTTGGCAATGTCGGTCGAACAAGACGCCGTCGTTCTCGTTTCTCCAAAACGGGAAGAGCCGATCGACGAGGTCAAGTTGATCGAGGAGATAAACTACAGTGACTTGCTGCAGGATGAAATAGGTGCCAGCACCAGTGACGAAACGGAGATGGCTGAAGCGTCCGCCGAGTCGTTTGCGGAAGTGGCCGAGATTCCGAGTCCGGTCGAGATCGAGCCGTCGCCGGTAGGCCAAATCATGGTGAACAAGATTTTTTCGCCTGCTGTCGCTCCGCTCGACAAATTGAAAATGCAAAAGGGCAGCGTCGGGCAAGGCGCCGAAGGAGCGACGGGCGCCGTGGACCGAATAACCTTCGAAATCATGCATGCCATGGAGGATCGCCCCACCTTGGTGGTATGGCTGTTCGACCAAAGCGGATCGCTGCTGCGTCAAAGACAAGAGATCCGCGCACGCTTTGATCGTATCTACGAAGAGCTGGGGATCTTGAAACAAAGCGGAACGAAGGGATTCAATGCGAACCAAAATGAGTCCCCCCTGCTGACGTCGGTCGTCGGTTTCGGCAGTGAAGTGACGCTGTTCACGGAGCAGCCGACAAGCGACTTAGGGGAGATCAAAAGAATCGTCGACGAACTTCCTGTTGATCAGACAGGATCGGAGAGAGTGTTTGCGGCCATTCATTCGGCCGTTGACGAGTACAAGTCGCTTCGCCGGTCGCGTGGTAGTTTAGGCCCTCAGAGAAACGTTTTGTTCGTTGTCGTAAGCGATGAACGGGGCGATGACTTCCATTTGCTCGAAACCTCGATTGACGAGTGTCGGAAATTCGGAATTCCAGTGTACGTGATCGGTGTGCCGGCGCCATTTGGACGCGAAACGACGCTGGTGAAGTACGTCGATCCCGATCCGCAGTACGACCAATCGGCTCAATGGGCTCAAGTCGATCAAGGGCCGGAGACGCTTTTCCCAGAGCGTGTTCAAGTTGGATTTACGGGTGATTTCCAGGAAGAGCCAACGATTGACAGCGGGTTCGGACCCTATGCGCTGACGCGGCTATGCTACGAGACGGGCGGTATCTATTTTTCCGTGCATCCAAATCGCAAAACCGATCGTCGGGTTTATCGTCGCGAGATTGATCCGTATGCCTCGGATATCGAGTACTTTTTTGATCCCATCGCGATGAGCCCCTATCGCCCCGATTACCTGTCACCAAGCGACTACGTTTCCAAAGTCAGGCAAAGTCCGCTACGCCAAGCATTGATTAACGCTGCCCAAATGCGTCCAGCGACCGGTTTGGCTCGTCCAAAAACGCGGTTTGTCAAACTCAGTGACGCACAATTGGTCGGCGATTTGACCCGGGCACAACAAGACGCTGCCCGCTTGGAACCGACCTTGGTTCAAATGGCGGCTCTTCTAGAACCAGGCATGAGGGGAAGGAAAGACGAAGCGAGTTTACGGTGGCAGGCAGGTTTCGACTTGGCGATGGGCCGCGTCTTGGCTCAAAAAGTACGCACCGAAACCTACAACGCGATGCTGGCCCGAGCGAAACAGGGAATGCCGTTTGAGGATCCCAAAAATAACACCTGGGTTTTGGTCGCCAGTGATGAGGTATCGGTCGGTAGCAAATGGCAACGCGAAGCCCAAACCGCTCGAGAGCTGCTTCAAGGTGTGACCGAAAAACATGTCGGCACCCCGTGGGCGTTATTGGCTGGCGAAGAATTGAAAGTGCCGATTGGGTGGAAGTGGAAAGAGGAGTTTACCGAACTCGACCCACCGCGGCAAAACATGGGCGGCAACAATAACAACAACGTGCCCAGAGATGACCAATTGAGAATGCTTGACCGCAAAGAGAAACGCCCTGTACCGAAATTGTAAAAGCAGGAGATGTCACGGGAGGTGCCAGCGCAGCCGCGGATGATGCGCAGCCGCGGATGAAGGGCAGCTGCGGATGAAGGGTTCGCTTGCCTATCCCGCGCTCGCGGGGGGGCGTGTGATTGGACGCGACATCAGCTCACTCGGGCGGCGACGCGGTGAAAATGCAGGTAAACTTCACGGTCGACCACGCGACGGACCCCTTCGACTAAGCAGGCGGGCTCGTTTTGCGATTCACCTCGATCGATAATTTCCTCGAGCTTGGTTCCGGGAGCGACGGAAAACGTACGCTGGTTAATCGTTTGATTGCCAGCATCGAGTTCAGGAATAATGAAGTGACATGTTGCACCAAACGTCAGCATCCGAGCGGCGTAGGCGTCGTGGTACGGCCGAAATCCAGGAAACCCTGGCAGCAGACCATGGTGCAAGTTGATGATTCGTCCGCCTGCGAATTGCCAACAAATCGACGGCGGTAAAATTCGCATGTAGCGGGCCAAGATAACATAGTCGACATCGTAGCGATCAAGCGATTGGATCATCGTCGCATCGTCGACGGCTCCAGCGGAGTCGCCGATCATCTCGAATGGAACGTCAAATTCGTCGGCCAAATATTTCAGTTTCTTGCGATTTGAGATCAAAACGGGGACTTCCGCGTTGATCACGCCATCGCGAACGGCTTCCAAAATGGCTCGCGGAGTCGGTTCTAGATAGGTACAGCAGACCGCCAATCGGGGCTTCGTCCGTCGATACTCACTGCTCCACACGCGGATAGCCAATTTCGTGACTTCACCGATTTGCCGCATTGCCTCGACCAATTTCTCAAATTCCGAAGCGGGAACATCGATTCGGCATAACATGGCAAATAATTGCTCTTCGTCATGGTCATACATCTGGATCTCGGATATCCGAGCGCCCTGGCCGGTCACATGGTGAATAATCGGGTCAGCCAATCCCGAATTATCTGGCCCAAGTGCTGTAATTACGACTTCCACTGATACCCGACTCCGAATAATGTTACTCTTCGTACCGAACGGCGATTCTCATTGCCGCAACACACTAAATTAACTAGCTTTCGACAAGTTTCTACTCGATTCGAGACAAAGATTGAACCACCTGAACCGCCGAGGAAACGATTCCCGTGTCCCGTCCTAGCTTGCCCACTTCGATTCGTCGCCGCAGCGATTATCCCGAAGGAACGAACCTTTGCGATCATTGCACGGCGAAATGTTGTCACTATTTTGCGTTACAAATTGATGAACCTGTTAATCGCCGTGACTTCGATTATATCCGCTGGTATTTGCTACACGAACACGCAACCGTTTTCGTGGAAGATCAGAGTTGGTATTTGTTAGTTCATACGACGTGTAAACATTTACAGAGTGATTATCGCTGCGGAATCTATGAGACGCGGCCACAAATATGCCGCGAATACACGACCGATGACTGCGAATTCGAAGACGATTGGTGCTATGAAAAATACTTCGAGACCCCCGAGCAACTTGACGAGTATGCCGATGCGTTGTTTGGTCGCCAATTTGTTGACCCGAACGTGTCCGAGCGGCAATCGCTGCGAAGTCAACGTCCAACATCGCTACCCATTGCCTCATTCGGCTTGTAGCGAAAGTCGCCAAGACTTTCGGTGATTTCCGATGCGGATCGCAATTCTTGACGTTTTTCCGCCGCGAGCAAGTTGGCGAACGCTTCAATTCCAGCATTCCTCTTTCCATCAAGCACATTACTGACCCATGACACTCATCCAGCCTCGAACGCTTAAAGGTTTCCGCGACTATTTACCAGCGGTGATGATACCACGCGAACAATTGATGCAGACCGCGCGCGAGGTATTTCGCTCGTACGGTTTTGCACCGATCGACACGCCAACTCTCGAACACCTCGAGATTCTGACGGGAAAAGGGAGCGAGGAAACCGATCGCCAAATCTATCGTTTTGCCGACAACGGTGGTCGAGACGTCGGGATGCGTTTTGATTTGACGGTACCGCTTGCGCGTTTTGCGGCCCAGCATATCGGCACGCTAGGCACGCCATTTAAACGCTATCAAATCGCTCCGGTATGGCGCGGTGAGAAACCGCAAGATGGTCGTTACCGTGAGTTTGTCCAGTGTGATTTCGATACGATTGGAACCGAATCGGTTTTGGCCGATATCGAAGCGGTGGCTGTCATCCATCGGCTACTGGAGGCAATTGGTTTCGACCGTTTTACGATCAGCATCAACAATCGGGCAATTTTGACAGGACTTTTAGAACACCTCGGCTTGGCGGACAAGACGGTTGCGGTCCTACGAAGTCTCGACAAACTCGGAAAGATTGGCCGCGAGAAGACGGCAGCCGAAATGTGTACCGCGGCCGATATCAAGCCCGATCAAGCCGACGCGGTGCTGCGATTGGCTGATTGTAGTGGCGACTCCGATTCGGTGTTTGCGAATCTACAATCGATTACGGGCGGGAACGACAAGGCGGCCTCAGGGATCGAGCGTTTAAGGCAAATTTACCAAGGCGCCTTAGCCTCAGGTGTCCCGATGCGGCGAATCAAGCTCGACGTTGCGATCGCTCGTGGATTGGATTATTACACCGGTGTGATCTTTGAAACCACTTTGGACGACTTGCCATCGATCGGCAGTGTTTGTAGCGGTGGCCGCTATGATAACTTAGCTGGACTCTACACCAAACAGCATTTACCGGGCATCGGTGCTTCGCTGGGACTCGATCGATTGATCGCTGCGATGGAGCACCTGAAACTCTTGCCGACCGCGTCCACACCCGCTCCTGTCTTCATCGCCTACTTTGACGAAGACCACCGCGATGATTACCTAAGAATGGCCAATCGGCTGCGAAGTGCTGGATTGGGCGTCGAGGTCTATCCCGACGCTAGAAGATTAGGAGCACAATTAAAGTACGCTGATTCGCACGGTTTCACCCTGGCTATCATCGCTGGCGGCAATGAATGGTCAAACGGAGAGGTTCAGTTGAAGCAGCTATCGACCAAGCAAAGCGAGACGGTTGCATACGATCACGACAATAGCGACAAGCTAATCGATCGGGTCAAGCAGGTTCTGGGATGACAGAATGAAACGAACGCTTTTGATCTTGGCGATCGCTTATCTTGTCCTGCTGATTCTCGTTTGGGCATTGATGTGGACGGGCATGAACTCTCATTGGACGATCACATTGTTATTGTTTTCGCCACGTTGGGTGTTGGCGCTACCGCTTTTGGTCCTCGTGCCGCTGACGTTAGGGTACCGCAAAAAACTGGCCCTGATTTATCTGGTTCATGGTTGGATTTTGCTATTTCCGATTCTGGATTTCCATGTTGGTGGTTTACCGTTTTCGAAATCGGCAAGTGTTCCACCGAACACCCCAGTGCTTCGCGTCTTGACCAGCAATTTGGGAGGCGGTGATATTGATTTCGATCGATTGATTCAGTTGATCGAAGACGAACAAATCGACGTTGTCCTCTTTCAAGAGTGCAAGCATCGTCTCGCCGAGACCGTGTTCAAAAAGCTTGACTGGAATACCCGGCAAGAGGATGAGATCGCGATTGCTAGTCCGATGCAACTAAGTGATGCGGTGTTGTTGGCTCGGAAACCGGAATCCCATGCCAATTCGGCTGCTGCGGTCACTTGCACGATTCGGTTGCCAGACGAGCATTGGCCCCATGACACGTTAGAGAGTCATGATCGTGGGAATGTCCGCATTCGGCTTGTTTCGGCCCATTTTCCGACATTCCGTCCTGCCCTTGAAAAGCTGCAACGCTTCGACTTTGGGAACGGCCCCATTGCTCTCGATCAAATGGGGGAAGCTTATCGTGAAGTCGTCGGACAAGTGCACCGATCGATTGCGGAATCGGAAGAGTCGGTGATCGTGGCAGGCGATTTCAACATGCCTGTCGAAAGCGATCATTTCCAGAGGTTTTGGGGTAGCTACCAGAACGCGTTTTCCAGCGTTGGTTCTGGATTTGGCCACACCAAGTTCACTCGCTTTCACGGGATTCGCATCGACCACCTATTGGCTGATCAACATTGGCAGATTCTGACATGCGAGGTGGGGCCGAATCTCGGTGGCGACCATCGCCCTGTGATCGCCACGTTTTCGCTACGAACCGAATAACGCTTGGTGGCAAAGCAGGCTGGGATTGTGTCGTTTGTAAAGAAAGCGACTTGACCGAGCCTACTGCAACTACGCCACGTTCCGTTTACGGAGGGTCCGATAGAGTGTTTGCAGCAGCGGCAATGACCGAATGATCATCCTCGTCGGCAGGCCTCCTAAACCAATTACCGTGCTTTGCAGTTGAACCTTGTCGTTCCAAATCCGACTGACCGCCGAGCTTCCTGGAGCGGTACACGAATCAATGCTTCGAACGTTTCTCTGATGTGCATTTTCGATGTTGTGGACCTCAAGCAACAGTCCAGGTGATTGTTTTGCATAATCTTCATCGAATGCCGTTTTGTAGGCAACTGCGTAGTCATCACCAAAAATATCACAAAGCATGGCGATCGGTTTGCCGCCGAGCTTCAATTCAGAGAAGACCACTCTTGGTTCGCCGCTCGATTGACGTCGAATCATCTCACAGAAGAATTCACGGGTGTTTGAATTGCACTTCATGGCGGTTCCGCTGCGGCCTTTCCAACCACATGCTTCGAGTCTCAGGAAGTCTTCTGCTAACTGCCTGAAGTCACTTGATGCATTGGATGTGGTGATGTTGGTTTCGCCATCCTTTTCGGCCAATTGTCGTTTGCAGCGACGAAGTCGTTTTCTCAGGTTCTTCGAGAAATGGTTGCCTTGATAAACTTCGAATGAGGCCTCTGTTGTTAGAGCTGCACGCTCAAAGTGATCTTTTCGGAACCTTGCAAAGCCACCGCGAGTGATCGCATCGTTAAGCACTTCTTCAAACTTGGTGTTCGAAGTAATTGTATTAAGATTCAAAAACGCAATTCGTTGTTCTGACAAAGCTTGAAACAGAAAATCGAATGTTTCGGCGGCAAAGCTGTTTCGTACTAGCGGAGTGCTATCAGGCAGATAGTCACTTTGTAGGATGGACGCGATATCCATCGGTATTCCCAGCAATCGTTTTCGAACGAGCGGCAAAATGGCATACAGCGTGGGGGGGCCGTTGGTTCGAACACAATCCGATTCGACGACTAAAATATCGACCTTCTCGGGCACGATGTGGTTCAGTAGCGGAACCAAGAAGCGGTGGTCAAAGAACAAGTTGGTCTGCAGCGAGTTGTTCACCAAGTCGTCCCACGCTTCGCTGAGCGATTCAAGTTCGCTTGTTTCAGAAATCCAGCGAGCGCGATAAGCCGGTTTTTCGGAATGTGCCGGTTTTTCGGTAGCGTGCGGCCGATCCGATTCGACAGCAGGCAATACCAGGGGGAGGTTCTGCGTCGCTGGGGCGAGGGTTTCCATAGAGAGAACAAATAGTTTACGAAGGTTCGGACAGGGAACTATCGTAAACCTAGGTTATCATTTGTGTCTGAAAGCGGAGGATTCTCCAAAAGGTGAAAAATTCGCTTTCTTCGAACCCTCTTCGTATGCCCATCGCTAGCCCGGATGATTCATGGGCTTGCAAATTGTTTTGCTAACGTCTACGCCTTAAAGCGTTTACGTTCATTGCTCGAAAAACAGTCTGCGTATTAGCCGGGCTAGCGGTTGTTGATTTTGTGTATCGAAAAAGTTCCGGAGCTTCGAGTGCTTCAACCAGATTTGATTTGGCGAGATCGGCTACGTTTCAATCGATGGGCTCGTTCAAATCGATGGGCTCGTTGGCTTGACGCCAGACGCGACACCCCGGATCCCCGGCTTCCCAGCAAAAAAGCGTGTCCGACAACGGAATCAAGTCCAGCGCCGGAGCCATTTTTCTAAGATGAGCAAATTCCATAGCCGGTAACCGTGGTTGTGCTCATTCTGTTCGTGCGATCGGACCAGTTCGGCAATCGCTTGTGGTCGCATCATGGTAGACAATTTCGAATCGCTTGCCAGCAACGTGTCGTGGACCATTGGCTTCAGTTCGTCTCGGAACCAATTGGCGATCGGGATGCCAAACCCCATCTTCTTGCGAGTGAAAATCTGTGGCGGGATCATCGATCCAAATGCGTCTTGCAAAATTAGCTTACCTCGTCGACCTCGAAATTTTAGATCGACTTTCAGCGATGCTGCAAACTCGACCAAGCGATAATCGAGTAGCGGTTGTCGCACCTCCAGGCTGTTACCCATCGAAGCGATGTCAACTTTCGTACACAAATCGCAAGGCAAATAGGTCAGCACATCAGCGGCCGATGCACAGCTAACGACATCCCGTCCCTTCGACCGATTCCAGGCAGACGCCAAAAACTCGAAGGGATCGTCACCAGGTAACTGGGCGACGAAGTCGTCCGTGTACAAACTCGCTCGCATCGACTCAGGGAAAATCTGTAGCCATTCCAGGTAGCGCCGAGCGGCAGGACGCCCGAGCGCTTCGGTAAACCGCTTGATTCTCCGCAGCAACGATCGCTGTTTTTGCGAATCCGGCAAGCGCTGGATCAATCCGATTCCTGGGATGCGGTGAATGGGAAACAATTTTTGTAGTTTATTGCTTAGCCATAAAGCTCGGTAGCGTTCATAGCCCGCGAACAATTCGTCACCGCCATCGCCCGAGAGTGCAACGGTGACCTGGCGGCGCGTTAGTTCGGATAAGTACCAAGTCGGCACTGCCGAGGAATCGCCGAACGGTTCATCGTAGTGCCATACCAACTTGTCGATAATCTCGACGCCGCTTGGTGAGACCTCAAAGCGTTGGTGCTGCGTCCCCAAATGCTCGGCGACTTGAGCGGCATAAACGGTTTCGTCGAAATCGGATATTGGAAAACCGATGCTAAATGTTTGCACCGGATCGGTCGACAATGATTGCGCGATGGCAGTGATCAATGACGAATCGATTCCACCGGACAAGAAAGTTCCAAGCGGAACATCGGATTGCATCCTCAGTCGTACCGAATCGGTAAGCAATTCGCGAAGTTTCTCCACGGCGTCCTCTCGCCGCATTGGAATCTCGACACTAGGGTCATAATCCCAATACCTTTCGACTCGTATTTTGCCATTTTCAAAAATGGCAAAATGGCCTGGAGCTAACTTGTGGACACCTTTCCAGATTGTTCCCGGTGGCGGGATGTATTGGTATGTCAGGAACTCATCGATTGCCGCCGGGTCGACCTCTTCACAAACGCCTTCAACGACTGCTAAGCATTTCAGTTCGCTACCGAATACCAAGCGGTTATCTTTGACAGCGTAGTAGAGTGGCTTTTGGCCGATTCGATCGCGAGCGAGTACGAGGCGGTTTCGGTTTGCGTCCCAGATAGCGATGGCGAACATGCCGTTGAGTTGTGAAAAACAATCGGTGCCCAAGTCTTCGTAGAGATGCAAAATCGCTTCGCCATCGCCAGCGGTTGCAAACGAGTGGCCGGATGCTTCAAGTCTTCGGCGTAGCGTTTTAAAATTGTAGATTTCACCATTAAAGACCATGCGGATCTTACCGTCTTCATTCGCCATCGGTTGGCGGGCCCCCTCGACGTCGATGATGCTAAGCCGGCGAAAACCTAAACCTATCCCCAAGCGGTTTCCGTACGCATCGTGATGATCATGGTCGATCCAGGTTTGCGAGTCATCTGGGCCGCGGTGAGCGACCGCATCGGTCATTTGCATCAAGACCGAAGGTGAGATCGCTTGGCGAGGCTCCGTCCAAACCGCTCCGGTAATCCCACACATTGCTTGATGTTCCGACTATAGAAATGGTATCGATCCGGGACCGTTCGCGAACCTCCGATGCCAAAAGTATGATCGCTGGCCGCGAATGCTGCAATCAGCCCTTTTCGTTGCGGGCAACAAATGAAACGTACCTGGTAACGTCTTCAGGCGTTCTCCGCTTCTTCGCTCGCTGTCAACTGGCTCAATTCAATTTCCCGTTCGAGACGACGGATCTTGCGTCGAATCAATTTCACTTGATTCTCTAGCTCATCATGTTGTCTCCGCAGTTTAATCAGAGACTTTTCTGGTGATGTATGGAGCATTCGTTCGATCAGATCGAGCAGAACCATCGCCCGGGCAACTCGCATCGCCGTGCCTCGCAGTCGATACATACGTGCGACTTGATTCAGTTGCGAGAGGCGAACCAATTTGGTGATACCCGTTGCCCGCAATAGCCTCAACGACCGCAAAAAAGAAAATAGCGGCAAGATGATGATTGCCAAATCGATCCAGTGCTTTCGGCAATACTGAAATTTCTTTTCTGCTAACGACACCATCAAAATGAACTCGGCCGCAAAACAGAACCAGATCATTCCGGTGGAAAAATGCAACGCGAAACGTAGCCAGCGGTAATCCGCAACCTGCGTTTTCATGAACCATTCGACGATCAGTACTGGCATGATTAGCAAGGCAATGCCAATCATTGGCATACTAAATCGCCGTTCCAAGCGGCGGCGCATTCTCGCGTCTGCTTTTCGCCATCCCAAGCTCGGAAGCCAAATGCGTTCGCCCATCTGCAGACTTTTTGCGCACATTCGCAGCGAGGGGCAAATCGCAATCAGAAGACTGAAGAAATGGAACGACCGCGTTTGGCGGTTCCAAGGCCGGGTGAGCCAGTGGAAAATCGATTCGGCGATCACGATTGGCCAAATCAATTGCATCAAGCGAATCGCGAATGACTCGATTGTCACCATGCCCGCACCGCTCGAGATCACCGGCTCACTAACGTTTGCGGAAAGATTCTCTCGCAAATTTGGAACGTCAACCCAGATCACGATCAAGACGGCTTGGCAAACCAGAAAGATTAGCGCAAGCCAGAACATCACGGGAGCTGTATGAACGGCAATCCATAACAGTTTGGCGTTCTTTTGACTCACAAATTGATCCTTTTGGGCTCTAAGTAGTAGTGCAGCTAACACCTATCCTAAGGCCCAAACCGACTCACGTCAGGGGCGCGGTCATGGCATAATCGCAGGTTCGTTAGCAATCGCCACCGCCGGAACCCATTCACTTGGCTCCTCAGCCGAATGCCAATCGGGACGATGGCCGACTGCACCCGCGATCGCCCCGTCACCAGCAAACCCAAAACGCTGGCGATAACGCCAGCCAATTGGTGGGGGACGGGGACTCCCCGATTTTCAAGCAACGGCCCGCAAAAATTGTCCCAACCCGTCAGACAGCAGCTGAGCCAAGGCAACGAATTGGGCCGCATCCCAACCAAGTGGCACAGGCTTCTAGCCTGTGATGGCCCGACCGCAGGCTTCCAGCCTGTGATCGCCCAACCAAGTGGCACAGGCTTCTAGCCTGTGATGGCCCGACCACAGGCTTCCAACCTGTGATCGCCCAACCAAGTGGCACAGGCTTCTAGCCTGTGATGGCCCGACCAAGTGGCACAGGCTTCTAGCTTGTGATGGCCCGACCGCAGGCTTCCAACCTGTGATCGCCCAACCAAGTGGCACAGGCTTCTAGCCTGTGATGGCCTGGCCACAGGCTTCCAACCTGTGATGGCCCGACCACAGGCTAGAAGCCTGTGCCACCCATGATTGCTTGTTCCGAGAGACGCCGCTGCGTGGGCCCCGTCTCAACAAACAAACGCCCAACGGGTAGGCTTAGCGGTGCTGACACCACCGAAGGATACTAACAAAAACCTAACATGATAATTGATACGTCAATCACTCCTGAAAGTTTGCTTCCAAGCCTGCAAGTATTCTGGGAGATTTCGGGGCAGAAGATTACCTCGATAAACCGTGACTATGACTCCAGCCAAGGGTCGCCGGTCTTCACCATCGGCGGACTCTACACGACGCGAGGTTGGACCGAGTGGACGCAAGGCTTTCAGTACGGTAGCGAAATCCTGCAGTTTGATGCCTCTGGTGACGGCTCAATGTTAGAACTGGGCCGCCAAAACACACTTGCAAGAATGGCTCCCCACATCACCCACTTTGGGGTTCATGACCACGGGTTTAATAACGTCAGTACCTATGGAAACCTGCTGCGGTTAATGCAAGAAGGCGTGATCGAAGCCAACCATTGGGAGAAAAACTATTACGAACTCGCTTTAATGGCATCGGGGGCAGTCCAGGCGAAGCGTTGGACATCGTTACCAGTCGGCGGATACATCTACTCATTTAATGGTCCGCATTCATTGTTTGCCGATACCATTCGCTCGCTTCGGGCTTTGGCAGTATCGCACCAACTCGGGCACGCTTTGATGGATGAAAACGATCGATCCATAAGTCTGCTAGGGCGATTGGTCGAGCACGCGAAAACGACAGCCGACTATGCGGTGTATTACGGTGAAGGACGCGATGCCTACGACGTTCGCGGACGAACGGCCCATGAGAGTCTCTTCAATCTTAACGATGGAAATTATCGCTGTCCCAATTCACAACAAGGCTTTTCGCCGTTTACCACTTGGACTCGGGGATTGGCCTGGATTATCGCAGGCTATCCTGAACAATTGGAATTCCTTGCTACCCGACCCGATGAGGAGTTCGAAGTATTTGGAGGTCGTGAATCGGTAGAGACGTTTATGCTCAAGGCCGCTCGTGCGAGTTGTGAATTCTACATCGAGAACTCGGCTGCCGATGGCATCCCCTATTGGGATACCGGGGCACCCGAGTTGTACAAACTCGGAGACGACTATCTAAGTCGTCCTGCGGATCCCTTCAACCAATTTGAGCCCGTTGATAGCTCTGCTGCTGCGATCGCTTCGCAAGGCCTGATTCGGCTTGGACATTATTTGGAGGCGAAAGGGGACTCGGATGCAGCCACTCGCTATCGCCAAGCTGGTTTGACCGTCTTGAGGACGCTATTGCACGAGCCCTATCTGAGCACGAGCCCTTCTCATCAAGGTCTGATTTTGCATTCGGTCTACCATCGTCCTAATGGATGGGATCATATTCCCGAAGGACAAAGTGTGCCTTGTGGTGAAAGTTCGATGTGGGGCGATTACCATGCCCGTGAAGTTGCTTTGTATGTTCTACGCATGGCGACGGGGAAGCCATACTACAAGTTTTATCTGTCGTAAGGGTGGCAAAGAAGGGGGTAAGCTTGTAGCTTGCCGTCAAAGAGAAAACCGTAACCTGGAAACTTAGGCACGCCCCATTTCACTAACAGAGTTGTTGATCATGAAAAAGCGACGAGTGGCCTTGGTGACCGGCGGCACACGAGGTATCGGACTTGGAATCGCCAAATGCCTAGCGGGCGACCCCGCATCGAACCGCGAATCGTTCGACTTGGTGGTCTGCGGTGTTCGCGAAGCCGATCAAGTCGGCGAGAGTATTGAAGCAATCAAAAAGCTTGGTGTCGATGTTCTCTATTGCCGATGTGATGTCGCAGTAACCGAAGCCCGCCAGGCGATGCTTGATCAAATCGAATCTCACTTCGGCCGTCTTGACGTTCTCGTCAATAACGCGGGTGTCGCCCCGAAGAGGCGACTTGATATGATGGAAGCGACCGAAGAGGATTTTGAATGGGTTCTCAAAACAAATTTGCAAGGACCCTATTTCCTGACTCAGCAAGTTTCCAATTGGTTTGTCAGGCAAGGCAAATCCGAGTCGGATAACGGCGTTCCCTCGCAGACGCGAACGATCATCAACGTTTCGTCGATCTCGGCGACGGTGGCTTCGCCAAGCCGCGGGGAGTACTGCATCTCGAAAGCAGGCGTCAGTATGGCGACCCGTTTATGGGCCGTCCGCTTAGCCGAATACGGGATTCCTGTATTCGAAGTGCGACCTGGAATCACGGCAACCGATATGACCTCGGCCGTCAAAGAAAAGTATGATCGACTGATCGCGGAAGGATTGATTCCACAATCACGGTGGGGACAACCCGAAGATACAGGAAAGATCGTCGCGGCAATGGCCTGCGGCGATTTTGGTTACTCGACCGGACAGGTCGTCATGGTCGACGGCGGAATGACCATTCCACGGTTGTAAGTGAATCTCACCCTTGCACTTCGAAGAAAACGCATTGCAGCAACCCATAATTCTCATCGGTGCGAGTGTCCGCTCGGCAGCCGAGTCGGCGATTCGTGGCGGCCTACGAGTCATCGGCGTCGATTCATTCGGAGATGTCGATTGCCGTAGCGCAGCCGAAGAATTTCATGCACTGCCTAAATCAGGCGTTTCCCGACAAGAACTCATTGCAACACTTAGCCGCCGGTTTCCCAATAGCCCCTTCATTTTGGTGGGTGGCTTTCAAGACGACAATTTTCTCTCACAAGTATTGGGCAGCGGCCGCCACGTTGATTGTCGCCAACCCGAAGTGCTTCGTCTCGTCGCTGACAAGGCCAATATCCGGTTTCCTGAAACAACGTCCTCAACAGCTCTTGTTTCGAATGGACGATGGCTGGAAAAATCGCTCATCCGTACCGGAGGACTGGGGGTTCGATGGTTCGATCGGCAAACGTCAGGTCCTTCAGCCTCGCCAAGCTCGAAACCAAACGCAAGCAAAACAATACGGCAACGTTGGATTGCCGGACGCCGTTGGGGGATTACCTATCTATCTGATGGAGTCGCTGCGGTCTGCCTTGGGGTATGCCGGTCGCTGCACACTCGCAAAGCAGGATTACCGTTTGTCTATGGCGGTTCATTCGGGCCCATCGACCTTTTGCCATCCCAGCTTCAAATTGCCAACGACTTGGGGCAAGCGTTCGTGCAGCAGAGCGCGTATGCAGGTCTGTTTAACGCCGATGTCATCGTGGATCGCGATAACGGAGTATGGCTCCTCGAAATCAATCTGCGTTGGACGGCTTCGAGTGAATTGGTTGAAGCCGCGATGATCGACCAAGGGATTCTGCGGACAGGTGAATCGCTGTTCGCTACAGCACTTCACACTTCGTTGGGCTGGGTGACGGCATCCCCTGGCTTTGGAGCGATGCAGCAACGAATCGCGGAAGCAACGAAGTCCAAATCCCGTTTTCGGCCCAGGCTCAAGAAGATCGTCTATGCATCGCGCCGAGTGGCGTTTTGCACAAACCGAACCCGTCAGTACCTGACGGCCGCGATGCGAATTCGTGACATTCCTGCACAAGGATCCAATATTGAAGAAGGCGAGCCAGTCGTCAGTTTGATCGTTGATTGGCAGCGAACTCGTCAAGCGGACCTACGGCAAGCGATCTCATCCATCGGATCGCGAAAAGTCTGACGTTCGATCGATCCGGGCTAGAGTCTACCGATCCACTGGCGAAGTGATACTCAGGCTCCATGCAAAAGCAATCAACGCCATTGCCGCCATTGCAGCACAGCACTGGATGGTTGAACTCGCCAGAACTCGGGTCGGCAATCGGCAACCGAACCATCCGATCAAAACGCCTGATAGGAACCCGGTCACATGAGCGACCACGTCGGTTCGCTCGCCACCGATTCCTAGCATCGCCAACAAGAGAACACCTCCGATCAACGGGCTCCAGCGCTTTTGCCACTTCTCGGCAGCTGCTGAGGATGCATCCAACGCCGGGGGCCGAAGCGCATGGGCGACCATGATTCCCAATGCGGCAAAGACGGCGGTGGAGGCTCCGATCGAGACATGCTCGGGGTCTCGCACAAACGCGTTGATCGCATTGCCGAGCGTACCCGCCAACACGATCGTCAGCCAAGCGACACCACCGCCGAGAATTCGCCCTGCCAACAGTCCGAACACGGCTCCGAACCCCAAGTTCGATATCAGGTGAGAGCCATCGACATGCAGCGTCAAAGCGGTCACGCATCGCCACCATTGGCCGCCGGTCACCTTGTCTGCTTGCATTTGTCCGAGAAGAGACCAATTGATCTGATAGGCAGAAACGTCTGCGAGCAGGAAAAACGAAATGAGGATCACAGCGTAGGCAAAGACGCCCGCCATCGCGCCGCCGAACAACTCGGTTCGTTTCGGCTTATTTACCGCCGGCGATTCAGCTTTCTCGAGCTCATAAGCATTGAGTTCCGCCGCCGCGGCCGATTCGTTTTCGTCCGCGACCGCCAGCCACCAACGGTGGTGTTGTTGGTAAGCGTGCGAGCCGATCCCGGCCGATTCGAGGACAAGTCTTGCTTCCATGCAGGAGCGGCGATCGTCGAATTCGAACGGGGGATGCGAGTGGCGATGTGATCGTTGCGATTGCATTCGGGTTATGTTCGCTGATCGGTTTGCTTTTGGCAATGTAGCCGCTTCGCGATCGACCAACGGGGGGAGAGGGTCGAATTTTAGGGAATCCCGGCCCTTGACGGCCATCATCCTGCGGATAGACTTGGACGTGTTCGTGGTGACCCGTTTCGATGCTTCGAAGCGAGTGAACAGGGAACATCCGGTGAAATTCCGGGACGGTCCAGCCGCTGTGAACTGCCGTGTTTGTTTGGAAAGCCTCCAAAACAATCAGGTCTACTTTCCTTCTTAAATGAAGAGCCATTGCTTGGGCAACCGAGCGAGAAGGCTGTGAGCGTAGATTGGCAGTAAGTCAGAAGACCTACCACGAAACAGATGTCTTTGTGCCCTCTCGGATTGGGGCGGATATTGCGAAAACCGTTGTGTTTTCGGCGCATGTTTCTTCACGGATACCACCGCAAGTTGTGGCTGAATGGTCGCGGCTTTTCACGAGCCGGAACGATGATGAACCTATCTCAGAACTCCGACCACAAAAATCTCAGACGGAAGCAGGCATTCACGCTTGTTGAGTTGCTCGTCGTGATTGCGATCATTGGCGTTTTGGTGGGACTGCTGCTACCAGCGGTCCAAGCGGCACGTGAAGCGGCACGTCGAATCCAGTGCTCTAATAATTTGAAGCAGATGGGGCTTGGGTTTCACAACTACCATGCAGCCTATCGGAAATTCCCGGTTGGCGGTGCGGGCGCGGCGAGTGCCACGAACGCCTTCATTAAAAAACTTTGGAGGCCAAGCTGGGGAACGTCTTTATTGCCTTTCATCGAGCAACCAGGGATCTATGAAAAGCTCGATATGGATGTGTCTTATCTCGACCCCGCCAACCACGATGCAGGGGCCGAAATTGTCCCCACTTACCTTTGCCCCTCGGCACCAAAGTCGACGTTACTTCGCCCCAACGGTGACAACCTCAGTTCGACGGTTCTTTTTGGGCGAACCGATTACGGCGGCAACTATGGCGAGCGGGGGCTACGCTGTGCTCCGCTGAAAAATTGCCCGAACAACTATTCCGATATCGGCATTACCGATGGCGTTGGTCGAGGTGTTTTGTTGTTTGGGAAGGATGGCCAACTTGGAATCAATGCCATCCTTGACGGTACGTCCCACACGATCATCGTCGGCGAAGCACCCGAGGGGCTACATTCCATCTGGATCGGTCACAAAAACCTGTTCGACCAAAGTGCTCCCATCAGTGCTCACGTCCTTCCAGGAACCGATTGGGTTTCGTGTTCGCCAGGTCTCAACAGTCGCGAAGGGAACTTTTGTGACCTTGGGCAAGAATTCCATAGCTATCACGTTGGTGGTTCGCTGTTCTTGATGGTCGATGGATCGGTCCGCACGGTCACGGATGACATTGATCTCAAAACCTTCGCGGCATTGTTGTCGCGGCGCGGCGGCGAAATTGTTGCCGACTTTTAACTTTAAAATCGTTTCACCTTACCACAAAGAAAGACCAACCATGATTCGCATCTTGTGCTGCCTCGTTGTCGTCTCAACCATGTTGTCGACACGACTGTCAACTGTTAACGCCGCGACGGTCATCGATTTCGAAAGCCATCCCCTTGGAGTTGAGGACTTCTTTCAGGGGCCGGTTCCGGGCGCCGATGAAAGTCCCGGGCCGTATGGAGGTACAAGGTTCACAGGCAACCTTGACATTCAAGGAGTCGGTTTCTCAAACAGCTATGAGAATTTCTACAATAGTTGGGGAGGATTCGCGGTTTCCAATCGAACCGATACGACGACCGGAGATTTCAACAATCAATTCAGCGCGTTCCCCGGTTCGGGCGCAAACGAATCGTCTAATTACGGCGTGGCTTCTGGCTACCATGACCTGGTTGGCAACTTCACCGGCAACGAGGCTTTTGATCGCAACAATTTGGCGCACCTTCGCGGTTTGCCCAGCATCTACTTGCCACAAGACACAGAAGCGATTTCTGCGTTTGTCACCAATACGACGTATGCCGCATTGACGATGGCAAACGGTGGCGAAGGAGCAAGGGCATTTGGCGATACGGACTTCTTCAAGCTTTCCGTATACGGCATCGATGCGAATGATGAAGTTTTGTCGAACGAAATTGAATTCCATTTAGCCGATTACCGCTCTGAAGATGACTACATCATCGATGCATGGACCCTGTTGGATTTAACACCCCTCGCGGGCGCATCGAGTTTGCATTTCAACCTTGCTTCGAACGACAATGGCAACTGGGGGATGAACACGCCCAGTTATTTTGCGATCGACAATTTGACGATCCAAGCGGTCCCCGAGCCATCGAGCTTTGCAATCCTGAGTCTAGGTGGAACGGCAGTATGGTTTTTCCGCCGTCGCCGCTAGCGGATTTCCGATGGGTGCTTGGTGTACCTCCCTGACTTCGCAGGAGCGTGAATTACGTGCAACAGCCTAATCCACCTGACTGGGGTGCATCAGGTAGCCGATTAAATCTTGGGTTTCTTGATCCGATAGAGTCTCGAGCAGACCTTCGGGCATCGACGATTGGTTCGTCCGTTTTTGATCTTCGATCTCTTCGGTGCGAATAACGATCGTCTCCGTGCTCGTTTTCAGGGTCATTGTTTCGTCCGATTGGTCGACAACCAATCCATTGACAATGCGTCCGTCGTCGAGCAGCACGACCGTCATTTGGTAGTCCTTGTCGACCACGCCGCTAGGGTCGACGATGTTCGAGAGTAAATAATCGAGATCACTCCGGTTTGCACCAGAAAGGTCGGGGCCAAACGTTGCCCCTTCGCCATAAAGGCGGTGACATGTGCTGCAGTGTTTGTTAAACAAAGTTCGCCCGTTTGATTTATCTGACGCTGCGATGGTTTCCGTCGACAATGCTTGCTTGAGCTTGTCGATTTGTTCTAGTCTTGCCGCAGGGGTGTCGTGAACTTGGCCCCACACGTTGGCAAGGGTACGGTTGAGCGATTGATCGTGATGACTTTGGATTTGTCTCGCTTGAAACGCAGATAAATCGGATCGATGGATTTTTTCCTCTTGGATTGCCTTCAATAATTCATTCGCAAACGATTTCCGGCTAACCAACAAGGAGATAATTTTTGGTCGATCGGGGCTACGAAACGCGAAGTAGCGGCGAATCAACTGGCGGGCGATCGACGGATCGTCGAATTTCGCCAAGCCCTCCGCCGCAAGAACATTCATCCGAGCATCTGGAAGCAAGCTTTCGCAAATGGCTCGCAAATCATCGTCGCCAACTTGGATCAATGTTTCCAAAGCGGATAGACGCGATTCGTAGGACACGGACTCGCTATTCTTCCCAAGGGCTGTTTGTTTTAGTTCTTGCAAAGCTCGGCCATCACCAAACAACACGCCAAGTTCTCGAACATAGCGTTCCAGCGGCTTTGCACGGAGCGCCGCAATTTGATTCCATGCTTCGGGTCGGTCGGCTCGCTTCCATCCACGCAGCCCGTCACAGATTCCACTCATCATTGTCTCCTGTTCCCCGATGGATGACCGATTGCAAATCTCGACCAGTAATGCGTCGAACGCTTGCGGTTGTCGACGCATCTCTTCGGCAACACAACGCGCGATCCATTTTAGAGTTGTGGGAATCCGGCACCTACCAGCAATCTCGACTAGCTCGCCTGCATCCCGGCTGCCTAGCGGTATCAATCCATACCAAATCATTAGCGGAATATTATGGTCGCCAGCATCTTCGGCATGAGCGACCAACTCAATCGCCAACGTTTTTCGGCGGTCGATCGGCAATCTTTGCAGCGTCGATGCTAGGGCCAAACGAACACTGGCGTTCGACTCGTTCCTTGCCATGTTAGCGAAGGTCTCCACAAGCTTGTCGAGCGAATTGTCTTGGTTTACCGTTGCCGAAAAGTTTGCTTTCCAAGAAGGTCCCATCACGTCATCGATCGGCCACGCCTCGGTGGCAATCCGAACCGCTGTACGTCTGACGGATGGGTACGGATGGGTCGTCATCAGGCGGACAACTTCATCTTGATCCAACTTGCTGCAAGCGTGAAGTGTCAACAGGGATTGAACGGTAACGGCTGGCGAATTGCTTTTGTCCACCAGTAGGTTTTTCCGCAGTTCTGCGATCGCTGCGTCCATCGTTTGTGGATCGTCATGTTCGACGTTGAGTCGTGTCCGACGGATGAGTTCGAGTCGTGCTTGACGCAGATACCAGCGATTGCTGGCACGATGAGCCAGCACCAATTCGCTCGCCGGCCAATCATGCAAATCATTGCTTTTGCCTGCTGCGAAATCGACCTCCGCGATTTTGCGACTCGGCACATTGGATTCACTTTGCTGTGGATCATAGCTGATTTTGTAGATCCGACCACTTTCACGGTGAACGCCGGTGTGTTCATGGCATTCTCCTGTATCGGACCAATCCAAGACAAACACATTTCCGTCTGGACCCGTAGACAAGTCGATACCACGAAACCAAGGGTCAGCCGCTAAAAAAAAGTCGCTGCCATGTTTAATCGTGTACCCGCTGCCGTCCGCTTCGATCCGTTCACGATTTGCACGTCTTCCATGAAAGTTCAATGTGAACAATGCGCCATCATATTGTTTGGGCCATCGTCCACCTTGATAGACGAGTGTTCCCGAATGGGCGTGGCCGCCGCCGTAATCGTTAGCGGATCCATCGCGTGATTCCATCCACTTTTTTCCTGTATCAAAGTGCCAATGATCGGCATGGAAATCGATTGGTTCGTAAGTACGCCGATTGGGATCGAGTGTGAAGGGGCGTGGATGATGAGCACCCGCGATCGTGTGCCAAAGGTGTCCGTTGACGGTATTGCAAAAGAACATCTCGCCGACATCGTTCCAGTCATGCCCCCAAGGGTTCGTCGTTCCTGCGTTCAAAACCTCCACCGCTTTGCTTAGCGGGTGGTATCGCCATACGCCGCCGGTCAGCGCAGGTCGATTCGAGTCCGGGGTCTCAGGGGTGCCGATTTTGCCTGGGCATGATCCACCACATCGACCGTACAGCCAGCCATCGGGACCGAATCGTAGTCCATTGGCAAAGTTGTGATAGTTTTGTTGGGCCACGGTAAACCCATCCAAAACGACGGTGGCGGGCCCATCCGGCGTATCGTCTTGATCTTTGTCGGCTAGGAACAACAACCTCGGAGGACACATTAGCCAAACGCCACCATAACCGATTTCCAATCCCGTCAGCATTTGAATGTCATCGGTGAAGACGCGGCGAGTTGCAAAGTGGTCAGCCGATGTATTATCGAAGATGAGAACACGATCGCGCAGATCCAATTGAAATCGTTGGCTGCGCTCGGCATAGGTGAAGTTCTCGGCAACCCAAAGTCGTCCGCGTCCATCCCATGCCATTGCGATTGGATTCATCACCTCGGGTTCCGCCGCAAAGGCCGACGCGTGAAACCGCTCCGGAAGTTCGATGGACGCCGCCGCGACCGTTGCGGACATGACTGGTTTGTCGGCTTGCTTTTCAGTATTGAACAGGGCGGGGAATTCGGCCCAGCAGTCGTTTGTTCGGTATCCCGCTAATTGGATTCCTGGCATCGCTAAGGCGACGGCCAATAGGAAGAACCACTTGCGTGGTAGGTTCGGCAGCTCGGTGAAACAGGGTGCGTTCATAGCGGCCATTCTACATCATCCAAAACGCGGTGTGGTTGCAGTCCAGCCTGGGTGATACGGCGCTTTCCCCCCGTGTTTTGGCGGCATTCGGCCAACGCGTGTCGTCAAGAAATTGGCGCCCCGTCACTTTAATTATTCGTATCGAGCCCTACCAAGTTTTTCTAAATTGTCACAAATTGAGTGCAGTTGTGCCGTTTTGTCACGAAAGTCTTGGTACCGCGATTGAAGCGAATTTCCGAGTTAATTCGAAGACTGAATTGTCCGATAGCTTCACGTATGCCCCTTCGTCTCTCGGAGTCAAACGTGATCTACAATACTAATCGCTTCGGCAAGCGATCTTACCTGACCTTACTGCTAGCCCTTTCGTGTTCTTCATTTACCGCTGTACCATCCGGGTGGGCAGAGGAGGCGTCGACGGTAAGTTCCGCGCTCGAGCTAAAGCTGACGCCCGCTTCGGAAGATGCCGTGGAAGAGGTGCGGGTTGCTCGCCGACCCAAGCTGGTCGATATTTTGATCAAATCTCCAGAAGAGCTAAATCGCTTGGCTAAAACGCCCGAAGCGTCGTCTGTTGAGGCGGTCGACAAGGCACGAGGTTTTGAACGTCGACCGAAGCCAGCTGACCCGCCGTCGCTACCACCTCGGATGCAACAGGTCCTGCCGCAACTTCCTCCCTCACAGGCAGCCCCGATTGGTTCTTCGCGAACGACCGCGAATGCTATCAATGACGGCTGGGTTGCTCGTGATGCGATCGGCAGTAAGCAACCGCTAAGCGATCCACGGCCGATTCAGCTCGCTCAGCCCGTTGCTAGGGAGCGGCAAGCGGTTCGTCCCGAAGAGCAAGCGTTGCCTGAACAAAAAGCCAACACCAAGATCAATCCACCTCGGCGAGAATCGAGCGAACAACTCGAGTTGTTCGAACCCGTGGTATCGGTTCCTGCTAGGCCCACGCAAGCGGAGCGAATGAGGGATGTGGCGGTCGGTGAGGAACCGCAGGTAACGCCTGAGACGGAGGAGTCCTTGTCGGATGAGCCATCGGTAGAGGAGTCGCCTGTTGCGATTCGCCGACTTCGCATTGATCGTGACGGAACGCCACGTTCTCTCAATGGCAACCGTAGCCCGTCGCCGTCCTTGCAGCGTATTGAAGACGGACTCGCAGAGGACGCAATTGAAATTCGAAGTCTGAGCCGCGCCGATCGTGAAGTGAGTGTTGAGTCCAAAGAGGTGCGAGCGGTTCCACGAAAAAAAGTTACGAAGCCGAGCGAGAGTGCTGCTCGATCCGTGCCACGCCAATCGGTCGGTGACCAATTTCGCGTTGGCGACCAGTTCGAAGAGGTCATAATCGAGCCGAACGGCCCGCAATCGGCTAGCCCACGGGCGGACGCCAAACCGGCACCGGTTATCCGGTTGGATTACACGGGACGTCCAGCGGAAGCGATCCGCTTGACGCCGACGGTCCAGCGTATGCAGGGCTCCATTCAGAATTGTTTGCAGTACTACTACAAGCAAACCGAAGTTGCCAACGGGCGAAGCAATTGGGGCATGATGCACGCCATGATGGTGTGGGGGATCGATACAAAGATTATCGCCAATCGTCGCGACTACAGTGCGATTGCTTGGATCGCCGGGAACAATGCGTGCCGCGGTCAAAAATTGCTAGGGCTCAACCCTCAAGGTGGCATCGAAGTCAAGAGTGGGATTGGGCTGCAAGGCCATCAAGCTCAGTTCTTGACCGTTTGTGCATTGGCGAAAGTGCCGATCGACTACCCGCTTTATGTCGGGCGAACGCGATTTAGTGTTCTCGATGTGGTCAAAGCCGAAATGGCAGATTGCGAAAGTGGGGATGAGCTTACTTTCAATCTCATCGGTCTGGCACACTACTTGGACACCGATCAAACTTGGATCGGGGCCGACCGACGCGAATGGGATTTCGAGCGATTGATTCGCGAAGAGTTGTCGCAACCCATCGTTGGTCAAACCTGCGGGGGAACGCACCGCTTGATGGCCTACGATCATGCGTTACGAAAACGACGCATCGAGGGTAAACCGATCACCGGCCAATGGTCACGAGCAGCAGCTTTCACGGATGACTTTGTGAAGTATGCCTACACGCTGCAGAACCGCGATGGCTCGATGAGCACGAACTGGTTTGCAGGCCGTCAAGACAATGGTGATTTGGATCGTAAGATCCAAACCACAGGCCATATCATCGAATGGTTGTTGACGCATACGCCTGATTCCGAACTGCAAGATCCTCGTCTCGTCAACGGCGTTCGCTTTCTGCTATCGGCGATGTGGAACGAACGAGATCACGACTGGGAGATTGGTCCCAAAGGACATGCTCTGAGATCTCTTGCCATGTTCTATGAGCGAGTCTACAAGGTTGGTCCGGCGTGGCAGACGCCAGCAATGGCAAGTCGCCAAGCTGGATCGCGACGTTAACGCCATGCAAATCGGCACAAAAAGAATCAAAAGCAAACTTTATTGAGGTTAGCTATTGGCAATTCCTTGCCTTGCGGGTACACTTCCTTCGTAGGCCACGTCCTTCCGAAGGGGTGGATTGGCAAAAAGAAGGCTAAAAAAGAAGGTCGGAAAGAAGCGAGTAACGTTGACTCACCGGAGTGACGTTTTCCGGCGAAACTAGGGTTTCTAACAGAGTATCTGGATCCTCTTGCACCTTAGTTCAATCGCAGCAGACTTGATTTGCTGCAAATTAGTTGGTTCCTAACGGTTGTGTTGATCGCACTGGGTTCCAACCAGCGTCATTCAAGGACGCACCCCCATTCTGAGACTTTCTTGTTTGTCCAGAATCGAAACGAACGATCCAGACGACTGTCTTGGTTTGCAAAATCAATCAGTCGCCGCACATAGGGTGATCACGAGTCGTGATCCCAAGCTCTGGTCGAGTAGCCGTGGTGTTGACGCGAGATCTGTGATCTCAGTCGCTTCACTTGCGGGATGCTCAGCGTGCGGAAATACCAACATTTTGCATTACTAGAATAGTTTAGACAACCAAGGAAAACCCTTTGAAGACTTTTGATGAACTGGAACTGATCGAGCCACTAAAACGATCGCTAAAAGAACAAAATTATACGACACCAACGCCAATTCAAGCCCAAACGATTCCAGCCGCTCTTGATGAGTACGATGTTCTCGGCTGTGCCCAAACGGGTACTGGAAAAACCGCTGCTTTCGCGTTGCCGATCCTCAACTATCTCGGCAAAGAAGCTCGGAAAGCACGTCCAAACCAACCACTAGCATTGGTCTTGGCACCGACGCGTGAGCTAGCTATTCAAATTGGCGAAAGCTTTGCGACTTATGGAAAACACCTACGGCTTCGCCATGTGCTGGTCTACGGTGGCGTGAATCAGGCTGGCCAGGTGCGTGCCCTCAATCGTGGGGCTCATGTTCTGGTCGCAACCCCAGGACGACTGCTCGACCTGATGAACCAGGGTTTCGTTCGTTTGGACCAATTGGAAGTTTTCGTTCTCGACGAAGCCGACCGAATGCTCGACATGGGTTTTTTACCCGACCTGAAACGGATCATCAGGGAATTGCCTGAGCAGCGTCAATCGTTGTTCTTTTCGGCAACCATGCCGCCTAAGATCGTCGATCTCGCTCAGTCACTTTTGTTTGAACCGGTGACCGTGAATGTGACGCCGAAGACGACTAGCGTCGAGCGGATCGAACAACGTGTTGCCTTCTTGGAGAGAAATTCCAAGTTGCCACATTTAGAGAAGCTACTGTTGGGTGACGATGTCGAACGCGTGATCGTGTTTACACGCACCAAGCGGGGGGCGAACGTGCTGGCGGAGAAGTTGTCCAAAGGCAAATTCAAAGCGGTCGCCATTCATGGCAATAAGTCGCAGAATGCTCGCCAGCGTGCGCTTGACGCGTTCAAACGCAAGCAGGTCCAAGTCTTGGTGGCCACCGACGTGGCTGCACGCGGAATTGATATCGATGGGATTAGCCATGTCGTCAATTATGACATGCCTGTGGAGGCTGAAAGTTACGTGCATCGAATTGGGCGAACGGGACGCGCCGGTGCGGACGGGATCGCGGTTTCGTTCTGTACACCGACCGAGCGAGATGAGCTTAGCGCAATTGAAAGATTGATTGGACAAAAAATACCACTCGACCCGAATTGCCAATCCACCGATTTTCAGTGGGATAAGTCGTCGGGCGGCGGCGGTGGCCAAAAGTCGGGAGGTCGTCGGCGGTTTGGAAACAGCCGGAGTCGCTACGGCTCAAACTCGGCGCGCCCCAAACGGACCGCTTCCAACGGCTCGACCGACCCACGCGGATCCGGTAATGGAAAACGCGGACCGAAGAAGTCGTTTGGTCAACGCAAACGGGCGACCGTCAAAGCATAGTTGCTTGGTCATTGGGACCGGGGAACGATTATTAATAAAAAGGTTTTAATTAAATATCCAAACGGATACCCACGCGGGCTTTCGTTAGGGTATACTACCTCCGAGAAGTTACCCCCGAGAGGTCATCCCGATTTAAGAATGAGAAGTGTTTTTCATACTTCTGTATTTTGAAAAGGGCGGTTTCGACAGGGCATTTTTGTTACGGGATTTGCAACTTGTAAATTCCAAATGTAGTCAGATCAAATGAGCGTTTCATTCGGCATTGACTGCATACTTGTTTAGAGAAGATTAGGTAGAAGAAGATGGCAGAAGGTAAGATCAAGCGGGTTACTGACAAAGGTTTTGGTTTCATCGAAACCGATACTGGTACCGACATGTTTTTTCACAGTTCAGCTCTCGAAGGCGTCAGCTATGACGATCTTCGCGAAGGCCAACTCGTGACTTACAACATCGGCAAAGGTCCTAAGGGCCCACGCGCCGAAAATGTTCAACTTGCCGGCGAGTAATCGAGCGAATCGGCCTAGCTGCTGATTGATTTGATTTCTTAAAAGATAAAGCTGCGAAGCACCAAGCGTCATTCACGACGTTTGGTGCTTTTTTTTTGTTTGCTTCGCCTCGTCCGTCTTGTGGTAGTGGATCTTGTTAAAAATCCTTGCTCGAAAGAATCTTTAACAAGATCCACTACGATTGCATGTAGGCACTCAAGAACATTTTGACACATTGCTTTACGTACGCTTGTTGTGGTTGGCCGCGAGATTGTCTGCGAATCCCCAGCAGAGCAGGCCAAAACGCATACGATAAAAGCAGCCCCATCAATTGCTCCGCTGCAACATCCGCCTGAGGGATCTGTACTCGGCCATCGCTATGGGCGAGCTGAAGCCAGTCTGCCAAGCGAGCATCAATTCGAGCGGTTTGCTCCGACATGAATTGGCTGAACTCCGGTGCAACAATCAGCCGCGAAACGATCACTCTCGCCAAGCTTAGAAAACCAGGATCACTGACCGCTTGGACGATCTCTAAGGCGATTGCCTCCAGCTGGTTCGCCAGCGATCTTTTTGAGTCATAGGTGAACTCGGGTACCGATTCGATCTGGCCAACCAGATTGTGGATGATCTCCGCAAACAGCTCCTCCTTGCTGGCAAAATGCTTGTACACCGTCCGCTTGGAAACGTCCGCGGAAGTCGCAATTTGGTCCATGCTCGTCCCGTCGTACCCGCTAGCGACGAACTCATCGACGGCGGCGTCGAGAATTGCTTTTCGTTTTCGGTCCGTCATTCGCATCGTCGGTTGTCCAGAAAGCTGTGCGACATTTTGTGCAATTGCCAAAGGTAAACTATACAGTATACTTTGCGGGACGGCAAGCCAGTCGTGGCGCAAGCTTCCGACCCTATTCTCATGAACAATTTCGTTAATGAAACGCAAAATCACGCTACTCGTTTCACTGGTTCTTCTCTCGTTGGGCTGTGAAAAGGCCCCGCTCAAACTTGCGCCCAAAGCGGCGCACCCGGTGACAGCGATGGAGCTGCGCAGAACAAGCCCGCCAACCTCTTTTCAGGTATCGGGAACGGTTCAGTCTTGGAAAGTGGAAGAGATCGGTTTTGAAGTTCCCGGGCGAATCCAATGGGTGCTTGAGCCAGGTAGGAACGTTGACGGTCAAATCACGGACGTCGACCAGAAACTGATCACTCAAGGAACGCCGTTGGCGAAGATTGATCCTGCACGCTACGAGGTCGCCGTCGAGTCCGCGCGGGCTGCGCTTGACGTTGCGATAATGGAGCGGCAGATCGTTGAAATTCGCTTAAACGACACCCTGCCTGCCGATATCGGTTCCGCGGAGGCGGATGTGCGGTTGGCGGAGGATGACTTTGAACGGATACGAACACTCCAGGCTCAAAACGCGGTTTCGCAGGCCGAGTACGATCAAAGTTCGAACCGGCTGCAAACACAGAAGCTGCGCTTGTCAGGTTTGCGATCGCAATTGAAGCAAACCGCCGCGGAACTGAAGTCTGCCGACGCAAAAATCACAGTAGCCGAGCAGAACCTACAGGATGCTCAGCGAGATTTGAGTCACACCGTTTTGTATGGCTCCTATCGAGGCCAGATTTCGAAGGTTCATGTCGTTCCAGGCAGTGTTGTCAGTGCTGGTTCGCCTGTGTTGACTTTGCAAATGATGGACCCGATCAAAGTGGCGATTGAAGTCTCGGCGGAACAATCGCGATCGATCCAACGGCGTCGGCAAGTTCCCGTCCTTGTCACAATGCCTAATGGTTCCAGCGAAATACAAAATGCGATGGTCTACATGGTCGACCCTAGTGCGGATCCATCGACGCGGACGTTTACCGTGACGCTACTGCTTCTCAACAAGCAGTTTCGCAGTGAACTGCCGAAAGGTGTCGATGGCATCTCGGTCGCCCGGACGGTTGACATTTGGCCATTGAATGTCAACGAGATCGTCGGTTCCGAAAACGGCATTTACTTAGTCGAAGAAGACGCAATCGATAGCGATGAGCATGGCTCTTTTGTGTGGGTGCTCGACGGGTTTGAGCTGATGCAAAGGATGCCGGATGTGATGAAGGTGCGAAAGCACTACATCCAATCAAGTGGTCTGAGAATTCCGTTTCTGGGCAATTGGGTTTTTCAACCGGTGACCTTTCTCGGGGACAACGACCGTATCACCCCGCGAACACTGATTGCAGGGGAGCTCGAGTATCCATGCGGCCAAGAATCCAATTGGGATGGTGAGTCGATCGTTTTCGATTCTGGAAAACATTGGATGCTGCGGCCTGGTGATTTGGTTGACGTCAATTTGGGCGACGACCAAAGCGAGTCGGGTTATTATGTGCCGGTCGAAGCGATCTACGAGCAATCGGACGAAACCTATCTCTTCGTCATCGAAGATGGCAAGGCACATAAAACGCGTATCGAAATCAAACCGACGCAAAAACTTGATACCGAATCGTTGCTTCGTGTCTCCCCAATCGGCAGCGATGATTTCCCCGCAGGCACTCAGATCGTTGTTGGCGGCGTTCATTTCTTGCAAGATGACGATCCGGTGAGTGTGACCGATCGGGTCTCGGAGGATGCATCATGAGTTTGCCAAGTTGGTCCGTCAAATACAAACCGATCGTCGTGTCGATTGTTGCCATGCTGATGGCTTGGGGAACGATGTCATTCTTCACCATGCCACGGCGAGAAGATCCTGAGTTTACGATTCGCGTCTGCGTCGTTTCCACCGTTTGGCCAGGAGCACCAGCGGAGAAGGTGGAAGAGTTGGTAACCGATAAGCTGGAGCAAGAGATTGTTAGCATTGAAGAAGTCGACACGGTTCGTTCCACAACACTGGTTGGCCGATCGACAATTTTTGTTGAGCTTGATGACCGAGTCAAACCTGAAAAGATCCAAAACGTTTGGGACAAAGTCCGAGCAAAAGTCTCGCTTGCGGCGATGCCAGACCCTTCGATTCACCCCGTCGTGAACGATGAGTTTGGGGACACGGCGGTATTGGTTTTGGCGGTTCATCAAATTCCGGTTCATGGTCGCAGCGAAGTTCGCGAGCAAGATCGTTATAGCCATCGCCAGTTGGAAGTCTTTTCGGAAACGATCGAAGATGCGCTACGGTTATTGCCTGGCGTTGCAAAAGTGGAAAAGTTTGGGGTCCGCGATGAGGCTGTCTATATCGAATCGGAGCTAGGGAATTGGTCGCAACTTGCATTGACCAGCAACCAATTAGAACGGTTGGCAGCAGAACGAAACATCATTGAACCGGGCGGTGAAATATCGACGCGGGCGGGGCACTACAATGTGAAACCAGGAGGCGAATTCAATGCGATCGATGAAATCAAGAGTATCGCCAGTACGGTAAAATCGAATGATTTGAAATCGAGCGACGATGATAACAGCGTTTACTTGTCCAACTTGGGCCTTACGGTCATTCGCGACTACGAGGATCCACCAAGAACGATTTGTCGGTTTGGGGACTGCGAACATTCGGAGCCAGCGGTATCGATTGGGGTCACGATGCAATCGGGTGCCAACATCATCGATGTTTGCGCAGCAGCGAAACGGAAGGTACATGAATTGGTGGAGGTCGAGCGTCGTTTGCCGCCCGATGTTGCGGTTACGGCCGTTTCGGACCAATCTGAAAATGTGGCAGTGAAAGTCAACGATGTTATCATCAACTTTGTCGAAGCAATTGTGATTGTGATCGTTGTCGTCTATCTCGTCGTCGGCTTTCGCACTTCGTTTGTCATGGCCACCAATATCCCGGTTGTCGTGATCGCTTCGCTCGGTGTCATCACGCTGTTCGATGTCCAATTAGAACAAGTTTCGATGGCAGCGATCATTATCTCGCTGGGCTTGCTGGTCGACAATGCGGTCCAAGTTTGTGACCAAGCGCGTACGAACCAGATCGCAGGAATGAAGCCGTACCAAGCGGCGATCGAAGGAGCGAACACGCTGGCAATACCGATGCTGGTTGGCACCTTAACAACCATGGCTGCTTTCATTCCGATGATGTACGCACTTGAAGGGGGCGCGAAAGAGTACATCTACAGCTTGCCCGTAACCGTGTCAACGACATTAGCGCTTAGCTGGGTATTGGCGATGACGCTATGCGTCGTGTTGGCAGGTATATTCATTCGCGGGCCGAAAGATCATGAACTTGCGTCGCCTGTCGTTGCGCTATTCATGAAAATGGTAAACGCCCTCAGTCGCCTGATTCGACCGCTCGCTTCACAACGCCGAAAGGCCCCCGTTCGTCCCGAACCCGATCCAATCAAAATGGAAGCTCCGGTCTACCGTCGTGGCGACAAGAATATCTTGTTTCGGATCTATGGATGGATTGGCATGTTGGCGATTCGATTCAAGTGGTTGACGTTGGCTGCGACCTTAGCCGTGTGTGTATTTATCATGCAATTGCCCGTTAGCTCCGAGTTCTTCCCCGATGCGTCGAGCGATCAATTTGCGGTGAAAGTCTGGCTGCCCGAAACGGCGACGATTTGGCAAACTGACGAAATTGCGAAACAGGTCGAGCAACGCATTCAGTTGCTCAGTCCTATCGATCCTAATGATCCAAATGCAAACGGACACAGGGAGCGGCTTCGAGCGATGCGAACAATGGTTGGCGGCGGTGGGTCGCGATGGGCTTTGGCGTGGAACCCTGAGCCACCGACACGAAACTATGCCGAAATCCTGGTGCGGACAACCGATCCTCGTTTTACGGCCGAGTTTGCACAGCGGTTGCGGAACGTTTGTGAGCGCGGTGATGCCGAGTTGAACCTCAAGCCGATCGTTAACGCTCGTGTGGTGCCTGTGAAGTTGGCTCTCGGTCCTCCTGCGGATCCGCTTGTCTTTCGCATCATTGGTACCGGATTTGCCGATACGACCGAGCTTCATCGGGTTTCCGATCAAGTGTTGACGATCGTCAATGCTCAGGCCGAAACTTGGAATGTCCACGATTCATGGGGCGTCAATGGATACCAAGTGCGAGTCGACGTGGACAAGGATCGAGCCACATTGTCAGGAGTCACGAACGCTCAAGTCGCCAGAACACTCAATTCCTACTATTCAGGACTGAAGTTAACGACCTTTCGCGAGGGCGATCATCAGGTCCCGATTTACTTTCGGCTCCGCCGGAAACCGGAATCGGAGATGTCGATTCGCAGTTTGAAAGAAGCGTTTGTCGAAGGCGACAACGGAAAGATTCCGCTCGAGTCACTTGCTCGGTTTGAGTTTTCATGGGAGCCAGCCAAGATCCAGCGTCGTAACATGAACCGCGTCATTGAAGTCTCCTCGCAAATGGAACCGGGTGTGACTGGGAACGATGTCGTATCGCGAGTTCTCAAATCGGATGAACTAAAACAACTTGAAGCGTCACTACCGTCTGGGTTTTGGATCGAACCGGGCGGGGCTTTCCAAGAGAGCCAAGAATCGGGAGCCCAGATGGGGGTTTCATTCTTGATCTCTTTCATCTTGATCGTTCTATGCTTGATTTTTCAGTACAACGGATGGTTCAAACCGTTCATGATCCTTGCGACGTTACCGCTGGCACTCGTTGGCGCATGGCTTGGTCTATCGGTCACCGACAACACCCTTGGCTTCATGCCTCAGATCGGAATCTTAGCATTGTTTGGAATCGTGCTTAACACCGCGATCATTTTTGTCGAGTTCGCTGATATTCTGATTCGAGAAAGAATATCCGTTTCCGACGGCCATGGTCCAATCTGCGGTATAACGAAACAGGAGTTTCGTCGCTGTTTGGTCGAAGCAGGTAAGCAGCGAATGTTGCCGATCTTTTTAACGACGGCAACCACCGTCGGAGGATTGTTGCCGTTAGCTCTGAGTGGCGGACCACTATGGATTGGATTGGCGTGGTGCATGATTGTCGGTTTATTGTTCACAACCACGCTAACACTGTTTGTCATCCCCGCGTTCTACGCGGTGTTGGTCGAAACATTTGGGGTCAAACCGGTGGTCTAGCAAGTGCCTCTCGATTCTCAAGATTCTTTTATCCACGAATCACACCAATGGGTAAGTGTCTTTCGTGGCCGTGGCCTCCAGCCGCAGCTTACGGGGGCAAGATGCCCCGGCCACTCGGTTGCAAGCCTTAATTTAGCTGTGGCATAGCACGAGTGCTCTGTCAATCTTTCATTTTAGGCTCTTCAGCAGAAATTGTGGGTGAAAAGGAAGTTGCGGAAGTTTTTTTGGGGCATGGCAGTCGCGATACCCATTGCCACTCTTGCTCGACTCCCTCGATACCTCGGAGCAAGAAGCGAGGCAGATCGAACATCACGTTGATGGCGATGACCGCGAACGGTGTTTCGCCGAAGTGACGGCGGCGACGGTATGCGATCTTGGACTCCTCCTTCGGCGTCTTTGCTCGGTGCCGACGACGAGCCGATTTGTGAATGTCATTCATCACTTCTCGACCGACGTCGCATTGTTTTCAGGCCGGAGGCCGACTACATCCTTGTCGGTGGTGTAACGGGCTGTCGATTTAATCGTTTAACGCTTAGCCGAAGGCGTCAGCTTCTTCATAATCGGTCGCCTATGGCTTGGCGTTAAACAATAAGTCGAGTCAAACCGATTAAATCGACAGCCCGGTAAGCCACCGAATCGAAGGTGTTTAGGGCGTCGCAAGGCCGGAGGCCGATACATCATCGTAATGTGTCGCCCTCTGGCCTGTGGATCGTTTCGGCCTCCGGCAGTGGATGTTTTGGCCTCCGGCCTAGTTCTGCTGAGGGACAACTTACTTAGGGACAACTTACTTAGGGACAACTTACTTAGGGACAACGGGGTCAGGGAGGGAAGAATGTCTCGCTTGGCCTTGATAAAACGGCTTGTTTTGCCAAGGATTATTCTTGAACGTCAGATTGCCGATACACCGAAAACATCCTTTTTGCCCTGCGGTGCCTGAAAAACCTACCCTTCGGTACTTGGGATGGATGAATCAATCCACGGATTTTTCGGTCGAGCCTGATTTTCAATATGGACAAAGCACTCGTGCTTCAAGGTCTCGTCCACGACGACCAACCCTGATTTTTGATTTGGACGCAGCACTAGGCTTGATGGAGCGGTGATTCGGCGTCTTGGTCGAGGGTTTCGAGTAGCGCCACGATTCCTCGAACGGTTTCGCAACGAGGTTCCGCTCTCGGAGAATCGGCAGCGCGACAACTTCCGGGGGCTTCTTCCATCTTGACACGTTCATCAAACACAACGACTTGATTTCGTCCGTGTTCTTTTGCGACGTAGAGACATTGGTCGGATTGGTGAATGAGTTCTTGAATGTCGGCCGAGCCGAAGTCGCTAAGCGAGATACCGATGCTAATCGTTATTCGAAGTTCGGCGGGATGTTCGAACCTTAAAGCCTCGATTTGCTGGCGTGCGGATTCAGCCGCTGCTAGCACTTCGGGCAACATCACATTTTCCATGAGCACGCAGAATTCCTCACCGCCGTAGCGGCACACCACTGCCGGCGAGACGAAAGCCTCTTTCAATACGTCAGCGACTCGCGTCAATACGGTATCACCTACTTGGTGTCCGTAAGTGTCGTTAACCTGTTTAAAATGATCGTTGTCGAACATCAAACAAGCCAACGATCCGGGGTGTTGGTGGCGACGAGCCCAGGCTTCGTCGAAGAATTCAAACAAGGCTCGTCGATTGAGGCATCCGGTTAACGCATCGTGGCTGGCCAGAATTTGCAGTTCGTGATTACGGATACGAATTTCGTCATGTGTATGTCGAAGCGAGTTGAGCGTTTCCTCTATCTCTGCTCGCTGTGCCTCTTCGTCGGTCACGTCACGAAACGTCACCAACACACCGCTAGGGATCGAGTCCGATGCTTCAATCGGAGAAGCGTTGACGGAGAAGGAACTTTCTCGACCATCGGGATGGTTGAAGCGCATTCGCTGATCGACTTGCGGCGCGAACGTTTCTGCGGCTTGAATCCAGGGATTCGTCTTGGATGCTGCGATCCAACTGAGTGAACTGGCACGGAGTCCGATCAGGTCGTCTTGCTTTTTGTTGAAAGTTTCTGCAGCGGATCGATTGGCTAAAACGATTCGTTCGTTTTCATCAAGAATGATCAAACCCTCCGCGAATGCGTCAAGCGAGCGTCGGACCCGAGCCGCGACGACCTCGGTGACTTTGAACGAATTCATGATTTGCGAAGCGACCATCGCATAGGCACCGATCCCGCCAAGAATGCTGAGTGCTACGAAACGAATCAAAAGTCGTCCGTTGCCCTGAATGGATTCGGGAAGAAAGCCCAAATGCTTCACAGCGATAACGAAACTCACGCCGAATAGGACGAGAGCCACTGCCAGTCGAAGAGAAGATAAGTAGAGCTTCAGCACGTTCTCTCACCGAAGTGTGAGGCAAAGAGTAGGAACATCACTCTATTCATTCTGTACTATGTCCGTCCCAAAATCTGCTTTCAATTGGCTCGGGTGAACCATTCGGAACAAGAAGACGCTATCCTTCGTAACGATTATTCGATTCGTGACGATTGTCGCAGCTTGGCTTCGCCGCAACGTCACGCTGCTCAGCGAGCGGAAAGCGTCCGCGGATCGGCTCGGGCCCACTTTCCGTCTTCACTCCGAAAATGATTTCCGCTTGACGTGAAGAGCAACACCGTCCAGTGGAAGCAACGGACGGGGAGGGTGAAGTCACCTGGCGCCGACCCGATTAGACCAAACGCCCGCTTCTCGCTACCATACAATGTCGTGACAGGAATCATGGCGGGAGTGTTTTTTAATACTGGATGGTGTTATCGTTGACTGAGAAGTGCCCTTTTTTAAGCAGATTTTGTATGAATCGTCTTTTTTTTGCCGATCTCTCGCATCGATTGTTGTTGGGTAGCTTGCTATTGGCTGCAGTGAGTCCATCGGTATCGTTGGCTCAGGTCGAAACGGCAAACTTACCCGCCGCAGGGAATCGGGTGACGGAAGATGGTGTGAGCGAAACGCAACTCGCCCAGTGGGTTGCCGACCTTGGTGACGATCAATTTCATCGGCGGAAGGCAGCGACTCGAAAATTGATCGATGTCGGATCGGCTGCGGTCCCGGCACTCGTCAACGTGATGGAGCGGGGTGATTTGGAAACGATCGACCGTGCAATGCACTGTTTGACGGAAATTGCATTGGCGGGGCCTCCTGAGAAAGAGGATGGCGCTTGGGGCGAGCTAAAGAGGATGAGCGAAGCGAATACCGCCAGTCGCGCGGCATTGGCGAAGGCATCCGTCGAAGAGGTACGGACGGTTCGTGAATCACAAGCAGGCGAGGCATTGACTCGCGCGGGAGTTCGAATTGGGATCGATGACTTCATGGTGCGAGCCGTTTCAACCCCCGCCGTCATCGTCCAAATCGATGAAAATTGGTCGGGGGAAATCGACTCGCTCGGTTGGCTGCGATGGGTCAAGAATATTGAATTCGCTCGCGTCAAAGGTCCGGCGATTAGGCCCGACGTGATCGCTCGGCTCGTCGAAATGCCCGATTTAAAAACAGTGGCTATTGTCGATGGCGATGTCACGGTCGCAACCCTTCGCCCACTACAAGCAATGACGCGAGTCGATGCCTTAGAATTTCGCTATGTCCACCTCGACAACGAATTGGCGGACGAAATCGCAAAAATCCCCGTGCGCATCTCGCTCAGTCTTATGGGGACCGGAATCCCAGCAGAAAAAGTGGATGAAATGCGAATCAATTTACCGGGATTGCACATCGACCTTCGCCAAGGTGGTTTTTTGGGAGTCAGTTGTTTAACAGGGATGAACACGTGCAGAGTCAATGAGGTCACGATCGGGAAACCCGCTCAACTCGCAGGCATCGAGTCGGGCGATGAAATCGTCGGAATCGATGACGTGAAAATTGATAGCTTCGAGGATCTACAAGCGGCAATCAATCAAAAAGTTCCCGGCGACCAAGTCGAAGTTCAGTATCTTCGAAATGGGAAACGGAAATCCGTCAAACTCAGTCTTGGAAAGTACGATATCGAGTGAGCGAGCCGAAACACGCTGCGGTTTCAAACGAACCCGTTTTGCATGATCCCCGATGGAACGATGCTCGATGGCGCAGCCGCCTGCGAGTGCGGCTAATCAAATGGTTTACCATGCATGCTCGCGCCTTGCCTTGGCGAACTCCCGTTGGCGAACCGCTGAACGACCCTTACCGGGTTTGGATTAGCGAAATCATGCTCCAACAAACGCAGGTGGCAACGGTCACGGCGTACTACAAAAAGTTCATGAAGTTCTATCCGAAGGTGGAACAGTTGGCGGCGGCAGAGGAAACGGCATTGATGAGCCAGTGGGAAGGGCTTGGCTATTACCGCCGCGCTCGATCGATGCACGCCGCGGCAAAACAAATCTGTGAAAAGCATGGTGGTGTGTTTCCAACGACCTACGAAGACGTCATCAACCTCCCAGGGATCGGACGTTACACCGCAGGCGCGATTCTATCGATCTCGCAAAACCAAAAAGTCCCAATTCTCGAAGGCAATACTCAACGCGTCTTTAGCCGTTGGGCGGCCGTTCGTGGCCGGCTCGGTGAAAAAGGAACCACCCGTTTGCTTTGGGATATTGCTGAAGCGATGTTGCCGCCTAGTCGACAGCAGCAATTAGCCACTGGTCCAGCGGTCTTCAACCAAGCGGCAATGGAACTAGGAGCATTGGTTTGCACGCCCCGAAATCCAAACTGTGATGAGTGTCCAGTGCAAACTTTATGCAGCGCCTACAAGCTTGGGTTGCAAGAGCAAATTCCTGGTAAGGTGAAAAATATCAAGTACGAAGATCGCCTCGAGTTCGCCTTTGTCATTGCCAATGAGACAGGGGATCGCTACCTCGTCCGCCCGATTCCAAAACCAGAACGTTGGGCTGGATTGTGGGATTTTCCAAGAGTGACGAACGGGAAATTCGAATCCGTGGCCGCTGCGGCCGATTTTCTAGGTCAGGAATTGTCGGGTGTCGTCACTCCAGCGACTTCGGTTGCAACCATTAAGCACGCCGTGACCAAGTATCGTATACGTCTCGAGGTGTTTTCAGCAACGCTATCGTGCAAGGCGAAAGGGCGTTGGAAAGCCGATCACCCCTGGTCGTTTGTCACCGCCGACGAACTTCGAGATCTGCCGATGAGTGCGACGGGCCGCAAGATTGCGGACGGGATAGCCTAGTCCTTTGTCACGACGAAGAAGGAAGGGTTGGATCTTTCGTGGCGGTGGCTTCCAGCCGCAGCTTACTGGGGCAAGATGCCCCTGCCACTCTTCGGCCGAGCCTCTCATCAAGCGCTGACAAAGTACAAGCGGTTCAACCTGATCTGATTTTGCGGTAGCCGATCTCGCCAGAGATTGGATCGGTGCGTTGTATGGGGACGAAATTGAGGAAATTTGGCTGCGGTGGTCCCCCCCACGAAAATCGACTTTTCCTTACAATGGGACCTCGATCGAGGAATATGCGTCAACGCAGCGTCCCGACCTGCGAAAATGTTCGACGTTGGCCTGGTTTGCTCGTAACATAGAGGGTGCGAGTTATCGCAGCTTTTCGTTCCGCTTGACTCCAATGGTTTGGGTTTACTTTGACACACAAATTGTCCGGCGTCTGCCGCTTGGTTCTGCACTTTTGCTTCTTGGCGATGGTCTTTGCATGTTTCGCTGATTCCGCTTTTTCGCAGGCGGGTGGATTGGGGAATTTCGGGACCCTCGGAGGTGTCGAGCCCAATTCGACAACCTACCCGCCGCAGGAATACTTTGTGGCTCTGCGGATCTATCGTAGTGGCGACTTGGAGAATGCGACCGATGCATTCGAAAATGCTCTACACCGAACACGCAAGGACATCAACGGTCGCTGGATCGATGCGATTCCGGTCTATGCGATGTTGGGGGAATGTTATTGGCATTTGGGCATGTTGCCGAAGGTGCGTGAAAATGTCGATGCGGCGATGCAGATCGCGATCCGGTATCGAGGATGGCAGAATCGTGTCGACTGGGACTCTGCGGTCCGCCAAGGGGTTCAGCTGTCACCCACGCGAGGGCTTTGGCCCGAAGCGGCGGCGATCAAGCGAATTCCGGTCGCTGATCGGTTGCAGATCGGGTCGGGCCAACACCTGACGGAGCAAGCGCTTGCTCAGGGTGGTGTGATTGAAGAGTTCAACATTCGCTCGATGGACATCGTCGAAATCATACGAGGTTTGGCGATTGCCTCTTACCGAAAACGTGTGTTGATGGGACCGTTGGCGAACCAGGATCCTTTGTCGTCTGAGTTGGCTGAAGCGATTGACACCGCCGGGCTGTCTCAACCGATTGCTCAATCGATGCTCGGGTGTGTTCGCGCTTCGGCAAGATTTTCAAACGGCGATGATCGTCGAGCGGTCCAAGAGACTCTGAAGACGACCACTTTCGCTGGAGGCGTTCATCCAATATCGGCGATTGGTTTGTTGCTTCAAGCTGCTGCGATCGCTGAATCGGATAAGGGCGAAGGGATGTTGGCCGCATCGATGGCGACCGCCCATGCGGCGGCGGCGCTCGAACAATCGGAATGGGTTGGCGAGGCATTTCAATTGGCCGCTGGGGCAGCAACACCAAAAGAGGCCTTGGCCGTTCGCGCAAAAGCAGAGTTGGCGGCCAACGCAATGCTGCCAGATTCGCGGCTAGCAGCATTGCACTGTTTCGTTGCTGCTGCGGATGCAGCCGTTTCGGCGGGTGATCTCGATTCAGCGACTCGCTTGGTCGCTCAAGCGAGAGCGTTATCCGAACGCCGCGATGTTCTAATGCCTCGAGTCCAGGCATACGGCAGCTACGTTGCGGCACGTTTGGCAGCCGCCCGAGGCGATGCGTTCGGAATCGGTTTGGGCTCGGGCAATCAATCGGTTGTCGATCAGACATACCAGTCGATGCAATCGTTTGCTTTCAACAATCGCATTAACAACCGTCGTTTTGTATCGATGCCAAGTTTGTACCAGCTTAACCTGGTCGGCCAAGCGATCGGTTCACGCGCTGGCGGTGCGACAAGTGATGAGCTTTTGGCCTACTACTGCGGCGAGCCGCCGCTGCCACTATGGCGTCGTGATCCTGTAGACGCATTGACATTTGCGACCTTTGATCGCTCGGTCCCGCTTGCTGGCCGCTTGGCCCTGAGCACATCGGGAAGCGATGGAGGAAGTGTCCTGCGGCGATGCGACGAACTACTGGCAGACCGGTTTGCACAATCTTTGCCAATGTCGGGCCGAGTCGCTCAGGTCCGCAGGTTGGCGCGTGCCGATGATGCTCAATTGCCTGCCGACGCGCTGCAATTTCGAGCCAATGGCCCGGGCGCAATCAAAGAGCTGCGTCAGAGTGTTTTGGATTTGCGCAAGCAGGCTGCCGCTGGTTTAGACAATGACACGATTTTGCAAGCCGGAAGCGAGCAAGAAGCGATGGCCAGTTTCATTGCACTGAGTCGGCTGTCGTTACCTCGCTTGGTGCCCCAACGAATCGACAGAGATGCTCCGGTCGAAAACTTGCCGCCGCGAACGGTTCTCGTGACTTTCGTGTATTCGAACAAGCGTCTCTACACCACCACGGCGGCGGATGGGAACATCCAATCCGCCGTCTCGCCAATCGGACGAACGCCAGCAGCAATCGCCGGTCTTTTGCGTTCGATCGGCGTTGGGAAAACTCGTGGCGGTCGTCTGCCGGAAGACGATTCGTGGCGCAAGGATGCGGCTGCTCTGATGAAGACCTTGCTACCTGACACCGAGTTGTTTAAGAGCGGTTCGTTTGACCGTTTGGTGATCGTCCCGGATGGTCCGCTTTGGTATTTGCCATTTGAACTGTTACCGATCGACGGTGAAGAATCCGAAACTTTGGGCCAGAAGTATTCGATTACATACGCGGCAACCCCTGGGCAAGTGCTCGAACCAGCAACGGCAGCGGAGACGAACCAGACGATTGGGTTGATTGCCAGTCGCTTTTTTGATCCCCGAGATTTAGAGAACAATCAATCGATTGCCGATTCAATTGTCGCGGCGGCAGACAAGTCCATCATGATGCCCACCGACACGCCGACAGCCTCTTTGGTGATTGGAAACGAGATCGGGAATTTGTTGGTTGCTGTGCCTACGGCAATGGACCCCAGTGATCCGTTTAAGTTTCGCATGATTCCCTACGACCAAAGCAAAGTGGGAGCAACGTTGGGTGGGTGGATGCGTTTCCCATCGATCGTACCTCATTCGGTGGCCCTTGCTGGTTTTCGTTCGCAGGCCGAAGCTGCGAAGTTGGGAGATGGTCGTGAGTTGTTTATGACAATCTGTGCCCTTCGAACGGCTGGCGTGCAAAACATTTTGGTCAGTCGGTGGGCGGTGGGAGGTGAATCGACAGCGATTTTGCTTCGCGAGTTCGCTCAGGAGTTACCGTTTACCGGAATGCGTTCAGCCTGGAACCGGGCTAACGGGGTGCTCCGCCGTAGCGACTTGGTCCCCAGCGCTGAACCGCTGTTAATCAGCGGCGATCAGAAACGAGAGGTTTTGACGGGCGAGGAACCACTCTTTTGGGCCGGCTATCTGCTCGCTTCACCGGTGCAGGCTGAGTGATGTTTGCTAATTAAACCGAGTGCCCATCGGCCCGCGCGTGCTGACTTGTTACTAGGCTCCTGCCTCCCTTGTCGCGTGGTGGTGCGGCTTGCGGGCTGTCGATTTAATCGGTTTGACTCGACTTATTGTTTAACGACAAGCCATAGGCGACCGCTTACGGAAAAGCTGACGCCTTCGGCTAAGCGTTAAACGATTAAATCAGCAGGCCGCTTGACTCCAGCTGCGTCAACAACTCAACCACCTCCACCAAACGTAGAGGTCGTGCCGCTTTTCAGTGCAACATGGCTAACCACATACAACCTTCCTCAAGTGAAGCTTGGGGGAGCGTAAACGATTGTAAAACAAGCACTTAAAAGCGGCACGACCTGCGAAGCTTGGGGGAGGGAAAGCAAGCACTTGAAATCTGTGCAGTCTTTTGCATGGACCGGCCGTCGGGAGCCTGCGAAGCGTCCCGTTATAAGGCGGGGGCCTTGTAACGAGTCATTCGCAAGGGAACAGCTACCCCGAGAGTTTTTCGCCGCGTGCGTGCCGAGCAAGCGTTTCTTGGTACTTCTTCTTGCCTTCTTCGACGCTCTTTCGAATTGCCTTCGTGCTCTCTTCGCTTTCGCGTCGGAGTTCGGCTACCATCTCGAGTGACTCGATTTGGAAACCGCTGATTGCATCAACCAGTTTTTGCACCGATTCGGGATCGATGGTACTGCCGTAACCTGCCTTCAAAGCAGCCCGCTCCAGCGATCGGCCGAGGGTCGCAACGTCCTCGAGTCCCTTGTTGACGCCCGTCTTCATCGCCTCGGTCGCCTGGGTGATTTCGTTGAGTCCATGCTGGCTCGTATAGACGGTCCCCAGAATTGTGAACACGTGTTCGTTGGTTGTAAAGAATGTAACGGCACGACGGTACACGCGTTCTTTGACGTCATGGGTTTGTTTGAGTTTTGTGATTAACGTTTCGCCGACGTCGTAGCCAATTTCCAAGTTCTCACAGATATCTTTTAGCAATTGGTAGGTCTCGTCTTCCTTTTGGAATTTGAAGCGAGATTCGTCGCGCGTGAGTTCGAGTTTACTTTTCTCGCCCTGTTGGTCACCCGAGTATTCGTCGAGAGCTTTTTGGGCATCGGACAAACCCTGTTTTGCTGCTTCCAGCATTGGCTGATGTTGATCAAGAATTTCGCGGGCCAACACTTCGGCTTCTTTCAAAGCGAACCGGAAGTCGATATAAGCCTCCATAATCGCTTCTTCTTTCGTCAGTGCCTCCTTGGTGTCTTTGGAGACATCGCCATAGACTTCCACGATTTTTTCGAAGCGGTCGTTGGGGGATCCACGGCGAATTTTCATCCACCAATTTGAAACTTTCTCGGTACCACTGATTTTTCCATCGTCCAATTGTTGGATCAATCGCTTGCTGTCTTCACGCACCGAATCGAACATTTGCGAGATATCCATGTAGCGGTCACCGACCGTGATACTCTCGACATTTTCGCGGACCAAAGCGTTAAAGGCACTCATGTGCTTGATGACATCGGCAATCGCAAGGACTTTGGCCTCGTCGATATATTTGACTTCGTCCAAGAGTGAGATCAGCTCTTGCGGGGCGGTGTTTTCGTTCTTGCTACCGAACTTTTTCAGCACGACCATGGCGCGATCCAGGTACTCTCGCATCGAGTTCTGGTCTCGCTCAGCAGCCTCTTCGACAGCCGATCGGCTTGATGGGTTGGGGGCTGACGCCTGTGCTTGATCTGGCATTCCGAAATTCTCCACAAAATGGCTAAACAGAAATCGGCGTCCAAAACGCCATACGGTACTTTTGTATAAGCTAGAGAGTTTTCGAGGTGAAAGCAATCACCTAGGCAGCCCAGCGGCGACTGAGTCGCGGGTTGGCCGTCGTTCGCATCGATTGGGGGATGCTACGGTCGCTCATCAGGTAACGAATCCGCAGAGCGGCGTTGCGCATCGCCACCGCATCGCGAAAGCGTTTCTTTGGGTTGGGGTCGATCGCTTTGCAGATCAAATCAACGAAATCACTTGACAGGCCTTTGCGGAGTTTTTGGTAGCCGGGTAGTGGTGCTTCGAACGGATAATCCGGTAGCTCACCGGAAAGCAGACGGTAGATCACTAAGCCAAGCGAGAACACATCGCTACGGTATCCGGGATGCCCCATTGCTTGCTCCGGAGCCATGAAACCAAGCGTTCCCGATGCCGAAACACGTTTGACTTTGGTTTGGACACGAGCGAGCCCAAAGTCCGTCAATTGAATGACTTGGTCGGGAAACAGAATGAAGTTCTCAGGCTTGATGTCTCGATGTAAAATTCGAGTTTCGTGAGCATGGGCTACCGCGTCAATCATTTGTAGCGAGTAATCGACGGCGGTCGCACGCGCGATTCGACGGGTTAAGCGGTCGGCAAGTGATTCGGCACCGAGAGGAAAAACCATCACAAAATGACCTTCGATGATCCGCGCGTCTTTCAGTCGCACGATTCCGGGATGTTCTAGCTTGGACATCAACCGAACTTCTCGCTCGAGATCTTCGACCGATTGCGAGTTTTCCATGTAGCGATTGTCAGGGATTTTTAATGCGACGCGGCGATCTTCGATGACGTCATATGCCGCATAGACCGTTGCAAAACCACCTTCGCCTAGGCGAGCAGCGATTCGGTACTTGTCCAATCGGGTGCCAATCCGCAGCGACTTGGTCGTCTCCGTCTGCGCATCAAAAAGTCGTAGCGATGGTGCCACAGGCGTCTCAATCGTTCGTGTTGGAAAACCTCTTCTGTTCGTATCGGCTAAACGGATCGTTGGCTTTACATGGAAAATCCAGCTTGTGTTATATTCGCTAGAAGTTGTTGCTAATCGTTTTAGCATGGATTCCGCTCCTGAACCCTTTCTAGCTTGAGACAGATCCCAAGCGTGAAAATCATTCAGGTTTCGAAGTGCCGGAAATCATTTAAGCTGCCGGCGCTTGAGAACGAAACGATCCTCTGATTGAAAAAAGCCAGGGATGGTTCATCCATCCCCGGCTTATTGCGTTCAACGGCACCGAAGCGTCGCCGCTTGCCTCTTAAAAGCAGCGCAGAAAACGATGAGGAATTCCATGTGGTTGGCAATGACCGCTTAGAACGGGTTCGCAGTAAATCGGTTCACAGTAAATCGGTTCACAGTAAATCGGTTCACAGTAAATCGGTTCGCAGTAAATCGGTTCACAGTAAATCGGTTCGATAACGATGGGGGCAATGGAATCGGCAACAACCGGTAGACCGCATCCATAATCAGCTACCACCCCACAATCGTCGACGATGATTTCGCAGCCCATTGGTGAGAAAGTGGGTTGAACATAGCTGCTGCCACAGCAGCCGTTGTCGAGGAAATAGGGTCCAGCGACCGGGCAGGAATAGGAATTCGGCGCGTCATAGATTTCTTCTGCGTAGGGTGGGGCTTGGTAAACGGGAGCATCGACAACGGCACCGCTCACCTCTTCGGTGGGTGTTTCCGTTTGGGGCTGAGCAGGCTCGGTAGTTTTTTCGGTGGCGGATGCCGGTTCAGGCTCTGGTTCGCTTGCCGATGCGCGTTCTTCTTGTGGCATGGGTAAAGTGCTAGCGTCTAGCTCCATAGCCGCATCGCTTGCCGCGTCCTCCGCCGCAGCCTTTTCCGCCGCAGCCTTCTCCGCCGCAGCCTTTTCCGCCGCAGCCTTTTCCGCCGCAGCCTTCTCCGCCGCAACCTTCTCCGCCGCAACCTTCTCCGCAGCAGCCTTTTCCGCCGCAGCCTTTTCCGCCGCAGCCTTTTCCGCCGCAACCTTCTCCGCAGCAGCCTTCTCTGCCGCAGCCTTCTCCGCCGCAACCTTCTCTGCAGCAGCCTTCTCCGCCGCAACCTTTTCCGCCGCGGCTTTTTCTGCCGCGGCTTTTTCATTTGCAGCTTTCCTAGCGGCTCTCCTAGCAGCTCTCTGAGTGGTAGCTTGTTCAGCAGCGTCCGGATTGATCTGCTCCCCTGCTTCCTGGGATGCATCTCCTTGGCCAAAAGAAGACTGAATTGGAGAAATCAGCAGTGCCGATGCAATCGCCGCAGCTATCAGGTAGGGAGTCAAGATTCGATCGTTCATGAGGGAAAGTCCTTAGAATGGAGGGGGGGGAGGGATAGACGCGAGATACTGCGATGGAGCAACTCTCTTTGACGATCCTAATTTATTGAATAGGAATTTGAATTCAATTAAGAGGATTAAAACGGAAAACCGGCATGTTTTTCCCTCGATCAATGCGATGGCGACACCAAACCCCCGCTGAGTAGCTAGATGCCGCCTGCTGTTTCGTTTAGAAACCTGATAGATCTTGCGCCGATTCTGCTTGGTATATTGCCAGAATGCGACTATCATAAGAACCGCTTCGTACAATTGTTCAATTGGTTCGAATGGCAATCGAATGGGCGAACACCTCTCTTTTCCGAACAAACCCACATTCTCGTCCCCCTTAAGAGGCGAAACGATGAACGAAACTCACGACTTGATTACAAAAAGTCAGCGCAATCCCTTGTTAAACATGATGGCCTATCTCAGCTTTTGCTTGTTGGCATTCCATTTGACCTCTGCCAGTGCGGTGGATTCGGTTGCGGCTGAGGACGAGGCCGTTAACGCGGGACTGTTCGAGGCGATTGATTCAGGCCAAATCGAGGTGAAGTTCATTCCGCTCGATACGACGAACGCAAATGTGATCGTCAAGAATTTGACCGATAAGCCGATGCAGATTCGTCTGCCAAGCTCCTTCGCTGGTGTTCCCGTGCTCGCTCAAATGATGGGCGGTATGGGTGGCATGGGCGGCATGGGCGGCGGCATGGGCGGCATGGGTGGCGGCATGGGCGGCATGGGCGGTGGCCAATCGATGGGCGGCGGCATGGGTGGCATGGGCGGCGGCATGGGCGGCATGGGTGGCATGGGCGGCATGGGCGGCATGGGCGGCATGATGCGTGTCGCGCCTGAGAAGACACGAAAAATGTCGGTCGCAACGGTCTGCTTGGAACACGGCAAACCTGACCCCAATCCTCGTATGGCTTACAAAATCGTTCCATTGGAAGAGGTTTCAAAGGACCCCAGCGTACGCCTTCTTTGTGAAGCACTCGGTAATTCGTTGGTCACCCAGAATTCAGCTCAGGCAGCTGCTTGGCATTTAATGGACAACATGTCTTGGCAAGAATTAGCCGTTAAGAATCGTTCCGAAAGCCGCTACACGGGCAACGTTCGCTGGTTCTCGCCACTCGAATTGAAAACTGCGATGATGGTGGTTTCCGAAGTCAAGCGGATGGCCGAAAAAGGTGCAGATTCCTACAAAAACGATTACGAAAACGATTACAAAAACGATTATGAAGCGGACTCCAAGGACGCTGGCTAGTCGGTTTGCACGCTTGCGTTGGTGATCTAATCGGCGAATGTTGCCACAAAGGGCATGGTTTGGCTATCTTAGGTGTACCGAGAAACTCATCGTGTTTTAATCGCGGTTGTTTTTCTCATTCACGCAAAACTGAGAGCGCCGATTTCCTTGAACGATCTAACTTCTTTCCAACTAGCTCAATCAGCAGCCTTCGTGGGCTCGCTTCGGCTGCGTTTGCCGCTGTTGGTGCTTTCTGGGCTTGTTTTCGTTTTTTCCGGTTCCATTCGTGCCGAAGAGTCGCTGCCCCAACCAGGCTCGGACGCTGCAAGGCTAGTCCATCCTAAACGCTTTGACGTCTCAAATGCTCTGCAGCCGGAAGTCGCTGCCGCCACCGCCCAAACCGCCGCTTCGGTCGACGCCCTTGGAATTCCTGAGAATTGGGAAATCGGTCTCTTTGCTGGCGAACCCGATGTAGCCAATGTTGTTGCCTTTGACATCGACCATCTGGGACGATTGTTCGTGTGCGAATCGTTCCGACAAGGTCGAGGAGTGACCGACAACCGAGACCATGACGACAAATGGTTGCTGGCCGATTTAGCTTCCAAGACCGTTCAAGATCGTATCGATTACCATCGACGCTTATTAGGCGACGCTGCCAATAACTACACTCAGCAAGATGACCGAGTTCGCTTGCTCGTCGACGAGGATGGCGACGGCAAAGCCGACAACAGTGTTGTCTATGCGAACGGCTTTAACCATTTGGAAGAAGGAACGGGTGCAGGCGTCTTGGTTCGCGGAAATGATGTCTATTACTCCTGTATCCCAAGACTTTGGAAGTTATCGGATACCGATGGTGACGGCGTGGCGGATGCCTCGGCGGTTTTGTCAGACGGGTATGGAGTGCGAGTTGCGTTTCGGGGCCACGATTTACATGGTCTAACGCTCGGCGTCGATGGCCGACTCTATTTTACAATTGGCGATCGTGGTTACTTTATCACCAACAAAGAAGGTAACGTGCTCGCCAATCCTGAAAGCGGGGCGGTGTTTCGTTGTGAGCTCGATGGAAGCAATCTTGAGGTCTTCGCCACCGGCATGAGAAACCCACAAGAGATAGCATTTAATGATCTCGGAGATTGGTTCACCGTCGACAACAATAGCGACAGTGGTGACAAGGCACGCATGATCCAATTGCTACGTCATGCCGATTATGGTTGGCGGATGCACTATCAATACTTGCCTACTCGCGGACCCTACAACGAAGACCGCTTGTGGGAACCGCGGAACAACGATCAACCGTGCTACATCGTTCCGCCGATCACGAATTTCACCGACGGTCCATGCGGTTTGGCATTCTATCCTGGTACGGGGTTTGGCAGCGAACTCGACAAGCAGTTTTTGATTTGCGATTTTCGAGGTAGTCGTGAATCGAGTGGCGTTCGTTCGTTTCAATTGAAGTCAAAAGGAGCCTTCTATCAACTGGCTGAAGAGGCTAAACCAATTTGGTCCGTATTGGCTACCGACGTTGCCTTTGGGCCTGATGGCGCGATCTACGTTAGCGATTGGGTTGAGGGATGGACGGGGTTAGGCAAAGGGCGGATCTATCGAATCGTCAACCCGACGTACCAGGCTGATCCGATTGTCAGTGAGGTGGCAGCACTTCTCACGAACGGTCTCACGGACGAGGCGACACCTCGGTTGATCGATCTCCTTTCCCATCGAGATCGACGAATTCGGTTGGAAGCACATTGGGAATTGGTTAACCGCAAGCAAGCCGATTTGCTTCTCGAAGTTGCTTTGGCCGTCCCGACAGAGCAGTCGCTGCCAGGGAACGAGTCCGCAGAGGGGTTGGAAAAAGATGCAGTCGTAAATGATAGCTTAACGCCGAAGGCTCTACCGGAACGGTCTGACACAAATCAACTCGCACGTCTTCACGCGATATGGGGGTGTGAGATGATCGCACGCAAGCATCCCGAGATGGCTGATTCGGTACTTCCACCGCTCCGAACGCTTTTAAATGATCCTGATTCGATCATTCGCGCGGCGACCGCGAAGGTGTTGGGCGAACGTGGTGATTCGGCGTCAGGGGCTTCATTGATCGAATTGCTGAATGACAAATCCTCACGCGTCCGCTATGCCGCGATCATGGCCTTGGCTGAGTTGAAGGTGAGTGCAGCCTATCCCTTCGTACTAGGGGTACTCCGCCGAAACCATCCGTCCGACGACACCCAAGCGACTTCAAACACTCAACCCGATCCCGCGATTCGGCATGCAGCACAAGTGTATTTGGCTCGCTGCGCATCGGCGACCGCTCTAGCCAAACTCAATGGCGACAAAAGCGAAGGGGTGCGTTTAAGTGCCGTTGTTGCTTTAAGGAAACAGAATAGCGGTGAGGTTCGAGCGTTCTTAAACGACGAAAGTCTACGTGTGGTCGGTGAAGCCGCCCGTGCGATCCATGACGAACCGATCCCGTTGGCGCTTGAGCCTTTGGCCTCGTTGATCGATTTTCCGATGGCGAGCGAAGGCTTGATTCGCCGGGTGCTCAATGCGAACTATCGTTTGGGTAGCGCCGAGTCCGCGGTTAAGATTGCCAAATTTGCGGCACGCAATTCGTCGCTCGCATCGATGCGAGTTTTTGCCCTCGATACTCTTGGGCAGTGGGACGATGCCGATCGCCGCGACCGCGTGCTCGGTAATCTGCAACCGGCGGTACTTCGCAACCGGGCCGATGCAGCCGCTGCGCTTGCGACCGAGATCACAGGATTGATGAGTTCGCCCGAAGCGATACGTGAAAAAGCGATTACCGTCGCAGCAAAACTGGGACTTCAACAGATTGCGCCCAATCTCATTCTTAGAGTCCAAGATGGAAATCTCAAGCCTGAAGATCGCGCCTCAGCCCTGATGGCCTTGGCAAAACTAGATCCCTTGTCTGCGTCGGAATTGGCAAAGGCAATTCGTTTGGCGCCGGCGACGAAGTTGGTTGAAGCATCGCTACGGGTGCTGGCGTCTCATGATCGTGAAGCAAGTGTCGAGAAGTTTATCGCAGCCACGGAAAGCCGGTCATTGGATATCCAACAATTGGCTTGGGATGTATTGGCAGACCTCGATAACCCGAAGGCCAAAGCCTCCGTCTCAGCGGCCATCGAGTCTTTCTTGGATGGCGAGCTGAAGCCGGAATTGCATCTGAACGTGATCGAAGCGGCCGAAGGAACGCTTGACGAGCAACTGAGCGTGCGGCTCGATGAGTTTTTCGAACAGAACTCGGAATCGGATCCGCTAGCGAAATGGTTGCCATCGGCTGCGGGGGGCAACGCCACAAACGGAAAGCAGCTGTTCTTTGAACGATCCGAATTGTCATGTGTTCGCTGTCACAAGGTCGGCCAAAAAGGTGGTGCGATTGGCCCCGATTTGTCACGGATTGGTAAACAAAGAGATTCACGCTCTCTACTCGAAAGTATCTGTTTACCCAATGCTTCAATCGCCGAAGGTTTCGGATCGGTTGTCCTTTCTGATCAAGCTGGAAGAATCTTCACGGGGATCATCAAGTCTGAAACCGACGACTTTTTAGAATTGATTCAAGCGGATGGAGTGCTTGTCCGAATCCGCAAAGAGGAAATTGTCGCCCAGAATCAGGGGCAATCTGCGATGCCAGCCGACTTGGTGGAGCACTTGAATCCGAGAGAATTGCGAGATCTAATTGCCTATTTAACAAGTCTTCAAGAAGACGAAGAAACGCGAGAAGTACAGTAGTCTTTCCAACTGCGGTTTTGACTCCGTGTCATATGACCGATCCCCATGAAAAAAGAAAAAAATGAAACGTAGATTCCTTGTTTTGCTGCTCGCTTGTGGCGCATTGTCTATTCCCGCCTCCACGGTATCGGCTGAATCGCCCCAGCAAAAAAAACAGCTCAATCAACTTACCGATCAAGAAAAAGCGGAGGGATGGCGATTGCTGTTCGATGGAATATCGATGGATTCATGGCGCAGCTACAAAAAAGAATCCGTGAACGACGGCTGGAAAGTCGTGGATGGCGCAATGGTCCGCGGCGAAAAGGGGGCTGATGACATCATAACCAAAGAACAATTTGATGCATTCGAGCTTTCCCTTGAGTACAAGATCTCAAAAGGGGGCAACAGCGGTGTGATGTTCCATGTTACCGAAGAAGGACCAGAGCCCTATTCGTCGGGTCCCGAAATCCAAATCCAAGATAACGTCGATGGTCATGACCCGCAAAAGGCCGGTTGGTTGTACCAATTCTACTCTTCCGAAGTCGATGCGACGAAGCCAGTAGGCGAATGGAACGAGCTCCGCTTGATCCTCCATTCAGACAAGAGTTCAGAAAAGAGCGAAGTGTTTATGAACGGCACCAAATATTATGAATTCGTCAAAGGCAGCGACGACTGGAACGAGAAATTGGCTAATAGCAAGTTTGCCTCCTGGCCATTGTTTGCGAAAGCATCCAAGGGACACATCGCTCTTCAAGACCACGGGAATATCGTCTCCTTCCGCAACCTTAAAATTCGTCCGCTCGAAAAGTAGGGCATCCTACAATTACCTCCTCCGGGCAAGCAAACGGTGTTTGTATCTTCGAGCTGAATTCGAACCGCGGGCTGGATTTCGGTAACGCAAGAAACAGAGAGCCCTTCGTCTGGAAGACCTCTCTGTCTTTCCATCGAGGCAGCGAAATGGTAGCCGTTCACGGCCTTCGGCTATGAACGAGCATTCTTGATCCTAAACGTACTCATGATCTTGATCCATTCGTTGGCAAGATTCCTCCGCCTCTTCCAAACCTCCTTCGAGTGACATCGCGAAGCCAAAACCGAAAAGAGGGCTTTCATCGCTCGATGATGACGCACCGCAATCGCTTTTTGGAGTTGGTTCGCAATCCGCCGTCAACGAAAGAGGCTGGGAATCTCACTGCGCGTTTCAAAACCGTACAATACAAGACGGATGAGTGCACCGATGCTTGATTAGCGTTCCTAAGCGTCGATTAGCGGTTATGAGTTGCTGCAAGGGCACATCAAATAACCTGAGCTTTCATTCGCGTCCATTCGCGTGATTGGTGGGCAAAGCTCTTTGTCCAGCATTCTGTTAGTGGTTCGCCCGCGAATGGACGCTCATGAAAGTTGAAGAGCCTTTTGTCTAAAGCTAGGAACAACAACGTTCTTTCAGCCACGAATCTCTGGTTTGTTTTTCTGATTCGTGTCAATCCGTGGCTGATGTAACACACTATCGCGTCCTTTGTGGTCTCTTGCGGTCCTAGATTCCTAGCCTGGATGATTCATGGGCTTGCAAATTGTTTTGCTAACGTCTACGCCTTAAAGCGTTGACGTTCATTGCTCGAAAAACAGTCTGCGTATTAGAGCATTTTGATTTTTGACGTGGCTGGGGCTTCCAGCCCCAGTTGAGAAGAACGCTGCGGCTGGAAGCCACAGCCACTAAATAAGCAGCCTACGGCTTTTTGCAAAACGGCTAATGAATCATCCGGGCTAGCTGTATTGCTGCTGCAAAAGAGCACAAAGGGCTCAAAAGAATAAACGTAACCGTTCATGGCCGAAGGCCGTGAACGGCTACGCGAAATTAGCTTCCGCCACCTTCGGCGAGCGTCTTCATGACCTCATCCAAATTGAAACTGGCGGCTTTTTGGCGAGGTGGAAATTCCTTAAACGTCGCCAAAAACTTGCCGACATAGTCTTGAGCTGGGACGAGTAAGTAAGCTCGATCGAGCAACCAATTGTAGTAGGTGTTCGAAGTCACATCGGCTCGCTCATATGGATCTCCACGCAAGTTGAAAATCTTTGGTAGGCGAAGTGAAACGAAAGGCTCTGCCCAAATTTGGAGCGTGCCTTGAACTCGCTGCTCCAAAAAGACGAGTTTCCAATTGTCATATCGAAGTGCCGTCAATTGCTGGTCGTCGTTACAGTAAATGAACGAATCTCGGGGACTCTTGTCCTCGTCACCTGTTAAATACGGCAGCAGGTTGTATCCATCTAAATGGACTTTGTAATCGCGGCCGATCGCTTTGTGGCCTGTTAGCAGTTTCTCTTTAACGTCTGGCTCACCCGCGATCGCCAACAGAGTTGGCAACCAATCGAGATGGGAAACGATTTCGTTGGAAATACTGCCTGGATCGATCTTGCCAGGGTAACGCACCATCGCAGGAACGCGATAAGCACCTTCCCAGTTACTGTTCTTTTCATTTCGGAACGGTGTCATCGCCGCATCGGGCCAGGTATTCATGTGAGGCCCATTGTCGGTGCTGTACATCACAAACGTGTTATCACCAAGTCCCAGTTCATCGATCTTATCGAGTACCGTGCCGACGTTCTTGTCATGGTCAATCATCGCATCGGCATACTCGCTCATCCAACGTCCCGATTGCCCCTTGCTTTCAGGTTTGACGTGGGTGCGGAAGTGCATATGAGTGAAATTGACCCAAACAAAAAATGGTTTGTCTGCCTTTGCTTGTCGTTCCATGAAGTCTGCCGCACGCGTGGCGACGTCATCGTCGATCGTTTCCATTCGTTTGCGAGTCAGCGGTCCTGTGTCCTCGATCTTACCGTCTGCAAATGAATGCAGAACGCCTCGTGGACCATACTTTTTGCGAAATTCGGGATCCTTGGGATAATCAACATGCTCGGGTTCCTCTTCCGCATTTAGGTGATACAGGTTGCCATAGAATTCGTCGAAACCATGATTGGAAGGCAGCATTTCGTCGCGGTCCCCCAAATGGTTCTTGCCAAATTGGCCCGTCGCATAGCCGTGGTTCTTAAGCAGCCCTGCGATCGTGGGATCTTCCACTTGCATGCCAGTTTTGGCGCCTGGCAACCCCACCTTTGTCAAACCGGTTCGCAGACCGTGTTGACCCATGATGAAACTTGCTCGACCTGCCGTGCAACTCTGCTCGGCATAGTAATCGGTAAACATCATGCCTTCTTTGGCAACGCGATCAATGTTCGGCGTTTGGTAACCCATCACGCCATGCGTGTAGGCACTAATGTTCGATCGACCAATGTCATCACCCCAGATGATAACAATGTTTGGTTTGTCAGCCGCCGACGCGATCGACGCGGAAATTGCCACCAATCCAGTGATGGCGAGAAGAAAACGTCTCATTGCGTAGGGTCCTTCGAGGTGTAGAATTTCTAAAGAGAAGCGAGAGTAGAAGAGGATGGTAGTGATTTTCTTTGTGATGCCCAGCAAATTTGTGATGCCCAGCAAAGAAGGCGGCCAATCTCGAACAATCTGTCTTTTTTCTTGAACTCAAATTAGCCTTGTCGTTGGTACTAGCCCAGATGGATATCGAAAGTGGATATCGAAAGTTTATTGCTTCGATAGCTTCATCGTTCGTTCACCATTTCTATTGAGAAAGTACACGATGTCGGGCTCGCCGAATTCATAGGCAGCGACGGATTCCATTGCCCGCAAGAATCTCTGCTCTTGATCCATCATCGCCGGCGGCCCGGCACGCCTCGTCGTCGCCAACGGCCCAAACTTGAGATTACCATTCTTGATTTGAACGCTGCCTGAATAACGATTCACGCAGGTGCTACCGCTCACTTTACCATTGTCACCAAATTGAACGGTCGTTTGAGCAATGTCCATGACACCATGATGGTTGATGTCTTCGACCAACCAGCTACCGAGCAGTTTGGATCGATCGTTGTCGGGATTTTCCTTTTTGCCGTCAGCGGGGAATACAACGTTCCAATCCTTTTTCATATCGACGACGACCCAGTCACGTTGCGGAGCTGCTTCGAGTGCTGTCGTCAACTTGCCGGAACTCGGCGGGTTCGAATCGTAAGCGTATTCGCGATCGGCGTCCGTGTGGTGAACAAGCAATCCAAAACTTGGTCGAGGATTGTCGATGGTCGTGTATTCCAACATCGCTTGGTCTCCGTCACTATTCCCGAAACACGCGATCGGGCGACGGCCAATGAACTCGGCAATGGCAACCGGTTTGCCCTCTTTGTCATCGACAAAGAGTGTATCGATCGTTTTCGTCAAGGTTGGTTTGCCGGCAACCAACTCATACTTCATTCTTGCATGAGAGCCAATGATTTGCTGTGGGGGAATCCCATAGGTTCCCTCTGCAAACACACGCATGAATTCTTGCCCGCCACCCGAGACAATCCATGTTTCGAACTTGTTCGCTCTAAGATAATCGAGTAGTTCTAGCATCGGTTGGTAGATCACTTCCGTATAGGAACAACCGAACCTCGGATGCCTAGCCGTCTCCAGCCAACGATCCACACGCTCGGTATACTCGTCCGGTGACATCCCAGTATGTGTCAGCGCAATCAACTTGATCAGCCCCGCATACTGATCTGACTTCAAGGCGGCAAGGTCGCCGCCAAGCAGCGCCGCAACAGCAGGATCCTGTTTCCACTCAGGATGCTCCGGTAGCAACCGTTTGATTTCATCCAAGACGAAAACGGCTTGGTTTGGGAGTGGTGCTTCACACCACAGTGTGCCATCGTTATCAAAGACAGCAATCCGCTCTGCCACGGGTACGAACGAATCGGAGCCCTGGGTAGTCACGTTTTGAACAAAATCGATGATCGATTGTTTGGCAGGTGCCTCTTTCCAGGACGGGAGCGGATCTTCGGCCAAGACCATTACCGTATTGAGACAGGCCAATAATGCAAAACAGAAGAACTTCATAGGGTCCTCAATCGCGTAGAGAAGGGTTTGAATCGATGCCAATGCTTCGAATGCGATTGTACAGCAATGTCAAGCGACTTCCCACAAAGCACGCTCGATTGCTAGATGTTTCCTGTTTATTGCCCGGATGGTCGGCAGGGGCGGATTGTCCTGCCCAAAAACTTCCTTCACTTGGCTTTTCATCGCATCGCGTTCCTCTCGTTTCGTCTCTGCGATTGAAGGCATCTTGATATCGTTCAATCGCATTGATCACGGACGCGTCATCGGCCCTCGACCATCCGGCCAGCGCACCGCCGAGCAAGATCCCAAATAGGATCTTTTTCAGTGTCGAACTCATTTGAAAGGAACGAAGAGAGCGGTTTGGATGTTCGCTTCTCCACAGCCGCTGACAAACTTGAATATTTCGACTTTGTTAACGCTGACCGCTGTGCCCAGCGGGTCACGTCTGCATGCCGCGTAGACTTGTGGCCCGATGGGCACGCGGTGGAACAGCAAATGTGGTTTAGAAGCGGCTCGCCTTGCGGACCCCGACCAATTGGAAGCCGGGATAGTTTTGCATCGCCATTCGTGTCGCGATGTCGCTGTTGGGGGCCGTCACCATGACCGATGTTGGCCGTCCATAGACACCAGGCATCGGTCTTAGCCCGACTTCCCAGATCGAGGTTGCGCCAGTTGCAGCAGCCAATAAATTTAACCTTAGAATTTCAATCTGACGTCGCTCGGCTCCTTCTCGCTGATAAGCCATCGCTTCTTGTTGCATCATCAAGCTCTCTCGTTTCTGCATCTGCTCATCCTTTTCCGCGGCTAGCCAAGCCTGCCAACCCGGTTTGAGGATTTCGCGTTGCTCACTCGCAAACAAGAAAAAGGGAACCGCAACTTTATCGCCCGACTCAAGTTCCATCAAAACCCCTTCGAGAGGATAAACCTTTGGCTGCCCCCCAAGCGACTTTGCCCACTGAGTCAGCTCTCGTTCATCCGCAAAGGGACGTCCTTCCAGCTTCGACATGATCTTTAGCACCAATTGCTGGTGCAGCGAATCGGCTTTGCTAAAGGGGGTTCCGTTGACCACAACCTTGCCCAATTGCCTCGAAATCGACAAGTCCTTGCGGCCATACGCTAATACGCGTCCACGTATTTTCATGCCGTCGACGGAGGTCCATGTTTGCATCTCCGAGATCGATTTACTAAGCGTCTCGCCAAATTCTTTCGACTTCACATAATCTTGATCCTCGGTGGATAAATCCGCCAGTTCGACAGCGATGAGGTCGCCGTTCGGTTTTTTCAAGATTACGGTTGTTTCGTTAAACGCGACGGCATCGCCATCCATGGCAAATCCACCGGTGGCGCTGGTCCAAGTTCGGGCTTCTACGAAAGAGCCCAGCAAGCCATTGCCTACGACAAGAACGAATAGAATGATTGAACGCATTTTCAATACTCTCAAAACAAGGGTGGCAAACAAACGGCAGCCTCCATTCTAACATAAACCGCCTTGGTCCTAAATCATTCATCGCTTCGTATGATGATATTTCGTTGGATGATATTTGGATGCGGTTGTCGCTCTGCTGTCTGAGCGGCATCGCGGCAAGACCATTCTACGATTTTGACGCACCCTTATTGTCCGCCACGCTTTGGACCAGTTCTTGTTCGCTGGTCGCCAATTGGTTGCGGTAATGTTTTAGGGTCAAATCAACGTGTAGCCGTTCAGCCGTTTCACACAATAACCTTAGGCCTGCGACGCGGATTGGCAGCGGTGCAGGGACGCTGCGGCGCAGCGCAGATGCCCGCAAGGCAGACATTGCTTCGCCCTCGCGGCCAAGCTCGAGCAAACATTTTCCCTTTAACAAAAACGCTTGGGGTGAATACTCGTCAAGACCAACGAGCGGCTCGAGTTGCTCCAAGGCATCGTCGCATTGCCCACAGTCATAAAGGGCCTCGGCCAAGACGAAGTGCAGTTGAGTCAGCGATGGATCCCGATCCAGACGGGCTTTGCAGACCTCGATCCGTCGATAAGCCCAGTCGTTCTTGCTGCGTTTGAGCTCCCGCTCGACCTCGTTGGTTTGCAGCTTCGATGCCAAGTCGGCGACTTCGCGGTACTGCTGTAGCGACCTCGCCAATTTGGCTTCTTCCAAATCCCATAACAATGACTCATTGTCTGGAAACATCCGAATCGCCTCGTTTAAAACGCGAGCGGATTCCTGGGGGCGTTGGTCTTTTCGGTAGATCTCGGCCAATTCACGGTACAGCTCCACATCCGTCGGGCAGGACCGAATGCGATGTTCGAGTTCCTGCCGACGCTGCCGCCACACCTTCTGTCCTGCGGGCTTCTGTCCTGCGGGCTGTCCTGAGGGAGGCTGGGGCGAGGTTGGCTTGCCCAAAGGGTTACCTGAGGTCATGAATGGATCTCATTTGCGAAGTGGTTCGTGCAAATAGTAGCCGAGTCTCTCCGAGACTCGGAATCGCCAACGTGCGCCTGCTGTGTCTGTCTCGCAGAGACGGACCTACTAAGAGACGGATCGATCACTCGACGACGTTGGAAACGGAATTGTTCTGTTCGGCTAAATAAGTATAGCTTTCTAAAGAGCGTTCGTAAAAGCGAATCATCTCACCCGCTTGCGTGTTATCGATCAAGTTTTTGCGAACCGCTGACTCAATCGCTTCGAGCCAACGACGACTGAGTTCCCGGTTGTCGTACTGGACATAAGAAAGCACTTCGCTAACGGTATCTCCTTTGACCACCGATTCGATCGACACCGATCCTTGATCCATGTCGACATGTACCGCGTGTGTATCGCCAAACAGATTATGCAAATCTCCTAGGATTTCTTGGTAAGCTCCAACCATGAAAATCCCAATCTGATAAGACTCATTCGCCTTTAGCGGGTGCAGCAACAACGTCCGCTGTGGCCCTTCACTGCTGACGAATCGATCAATTTTCCCATCGCTATCGCAGGTGATGTCACCGATAACAGCGTGTTGAGTTGGCTGTTCTTCCAAGCGATGAATCGGCATGACGGGAAACAGTTGGTCGATTGCCCAGGAGTCGGGGACCGATTGGAAAAGGGAAAAGTTTGCGAAATAGATATCGCTTAGCAGGCGGTTGAGATGTTTGACGTCGTCAGGAACATACTCCATCGAACCCGCAAATTCGCGTACGCGATGGCAGATCGCAAAATACAAGTTCTCGGCAACAACCCGTTGTTCGAGTGGCAAATACCCACCGCTAAACAAGTTCATCGCCAAATCAAGCGACGTTTGGGCGTCATGAAACGACTCGAGCATGTTTTCGGTGGTCAGACTTTGATAGGTCATCCAAAGGTCAAGAACCGGTTGTTCGAAGTCATCGGGAACTTCCGACGGCAAATCTTGAACGCTGCCCTGCTGAGTCACGCCAAGCGTATTGATGATCAGCACGCTATGGTGGGCGGCGACAGCCCGACCACTTTCGCTGATCAACTCCGGATGTGGCACTTCCGCTTCATCACAAACCGTTTGCACCAAGTAGACAACGTCCTTGGCGTACTCTTGTATGGAATAATTCATGCTCGATTCATTGTCGCTATGGGAGCCGTCGTAATCGACGCCAAGGCCACCGCCAACGTCAAGCATTTCCAAACCGGCACCGCGGCGATG